>USMH01000213.1 GCA_900555745.1 uncultured Collinsella sp. | reverse complement strand
TGCCCCTTTGGCGCCGTGAGCGTGGCGACCACGCAGGTCCCCGTCTTGATGGGCGACGTTCGCGTGGGTTCGCAGACCAAGAGCTTCGTGCTCAAGTGCGACCTGTGCGTGGACCGTCCCGGCGGTCCGGCGTGTGCCGAGGCGTGCCCGACCAAGGGCCTCACCCTGGTAGACGAGGAACGCTTGGCGGAACTGACTGCCGAGCGTGCCCGCGCCACCATCGAAAACGAGGCGTAAGCGTTGGGGCGACAGGCCCAATGATTGTCAAATAAGTACCGAGTATTCGGTAGCAGAGAAAGGAAGGAGGGTGTCATGGAGAAGCATAAAGTGATCTGCCCGTATTGCGGCGCCGGTTGCCAGTTTAACCTCCTGGTCCAAAACGGCCAGGTCGTGGGTACCGAACCGCTCAACGGCATCACCAATCAGGGCGAGCTGTGCCTTAAGGGTATGAGCGGCTACGACTTCATCAACGACACCAAGATCTTGACTCCTCGCGTACTGCACCCGATGATCCGCCGCACCAAGGGCGCGGATCTTGAGCGCGTAAGCTGGGACGAGGCACTGGATTTCACCGCATCTAAGATGCAGGCCATAATTGACGAATATGGTCCTAACGCTGTCATGACCACCGGCTCTTCGCGAGGCGGCGGCAATGAGGCGAACTACGTCATGCAGAAGTTTACGCGTGCGTGCATCGGCACCCACAGCGTGGACAACTGCGCCCGTACTTGACACGGCCCTACTGTCCTCGGTCTGATGGACACGGTTGGTTCAGGTTGCATGTCATGCTCCATCCCCGGTATGGAGGATGCGGGCTGCATTTTCCTCTTCGGCTATAACCCTGCCGATTCGCACCCCATCGTCGCAAGGCGTATCGTGCGAGCCAAAGAAAAGGGTTGCAAGATCATCGTCGCCGACCCGCGCCATATCGAAACCGCGCGTATCGCCGATCTCTACCTTCCGATCAAGAACGGTTGCAATGTTGCGTTCCTCAACGCCTTTGCCAACTGCTTGGTCAACGATGGCCTCTACGACAAGGAATTCGTCGCCGAGCACACGAACGGCTTTGACGAGTGGTGGGAGACCATCAAGAACTACACTCCCGAATCCGTACAGGACATCACGGGTGTCGAGCCCGCGTTGATCCACCAAGCTGCCGAGATGTACGCCACGGCGAAGCCCTCTGCCATCATTGGCTGGGGCATGGGCGTATGCCAGCAGAAGCAGAACCTGAAGACGGTGCACACCATCGCCTCCATCGCCTGCGTTGCCGGCCAGATCGGCAAACCCAATTCCGGCCTCGCGCCCGTGCGTGGTCAGAACAACGTCCAGGGCTCCTGCGATATGGGCATGCTGCCCAACCTGTACCCTGGCTACCAGAAAGTCACCGACCCCGCCGTGCGCGCCAAGTTTGCAAAGGCTTGGGGCGTGCCCGAGGAAAAGCTCCCGCTCGAGGAGGGCTACAAGCTCACCGACCTGGGCCACCTGGTCGACGAGGGCAAGGTGCACTGCTTCTACAACTACGGCGAGGACCCGGTGCAGACCGAGCCCGATTCGGCCGGTATGCGCAAGACGCTCTCCGAGCTGGATCTGTTCATTTGCCAGGACATCTTTATGACGCAGACGACCATGCTCGCCGACGTCATCCTGCCCGCTACCTCTTGGGGCGAGCACGAGGGTGTCTTTACCGCATCCGACCGTAGCTTCCAGCACTTTGACGCGGCCGTTCCGCCCAAGGGCGAGTGCCGCCACGACTGGGAGATCTTCGCGGACCTGTCCACGCGTATGGGCTATCCCATGCACTACGACAACACCGAGCAGATCTGGAACGAGTGCATTAGCCTGTGCCCCAACTTTGTGGGCGCAACCTACGAGAAGATGGCTCCCGAGGGCGGCTACGCCCAGTGGCCCGTCAAGAGCACCGATGTGAACGACCACGGCACGCCCGACATGTTCGCTGGTGGCAAGTTCACCACCAAGGACGGCCGCGCCAACCTGATGGCGCACGACTGGGAGGCGCCCTCCGAGCTTCCCGACGATGAGTACCCGCTCATTCTGTGCACCGTCCGCGAGGTCGGCCACTACAGCTGCCGTTCGATGACCGGCAACTGCAAGACGCTGGCACTGCTTGCCGACGAGCCCGGCTTTGTCCGCATGAATCCCGCGGACGCCCAGGCGCGCGGCATCAAGAACGGCGACATCGTCTCGATTCATAGCCGCCGCGGCCAGGTATACAGCCGCGCCGACGTGAGCGATCGCATCAATAAGGGCACGGTCTACATGACCTACCAGTGGTGGATCGGCAAGTGCAACGAGCTGACCATTCACAAGGTCGACCCGGTCTCGCATACGCCCGAGGACAAGTTCTCCGCCTGCCAGGTCGACGCCATTGCCGACCAGGTCTGGGCCGAGGGCGAGGTGGAGCGTCAGTACACCGAGCTCAAGCAGGCTCTGGTGGACGCCGCCGCTCCCCAAGACGTTGAGCCCGGCGCCGCCAAGTTCGACGACGAGACGCACGTGAATCAAATCGTGTAGTCCCGTTCTCGTTGGCTTTTTGGGCCGGGCGTCCCGTACGTTCGGGAGCCCGGCCCGTTATTTTGAAAGGAAGTGGGGATGAACCGCTTCATCGACATCAACCCGGAGAGGTGCATCGGCTGCGGAACATGCCAGTCCGCCTGTGC
>USMH01000212.1 GCA_900555745.1 uncultured Collinsella sp. | reverse complement strand
TCGAGGAGAACCTTGGCGAGGGGTATGTCCGCCTCCGCGTTTCGGAGGCCGAGCGGCGCCAGGCAAAACACGACATTCAGCATGTCGAGGATATCGTCATCGAAATGCTCCGTAATGCTCGCGATGCCGGCGCCGACAAGGTCTATCTCGCCACGACCAAGGAAGATGGCGTCCGCACGCTTGTCTTTCTGGATAACGGTTCGGGCGTTCCGCAGGATATGCAAGAGCGAATCTTCGATGCCCGCGTTACCTCCAAGCTCGAGAGCATGAAGATGGACCGTTGGGGCGTTCACGGTCGTGGCATGGCATTGTTTTCGATCAAGCAGAACACCGACGAGGCCCGTGTGGTCACGTCCGGCGTCGATCTTGGTTCAGCCTTTAAGGTGAGCGTTGCAGCCGACCGCCTCAGTGAGCGTGCCGATCAGTCCAGCTGGCCCCAGGCCGTCAAGGATGAGGACGGACGTTATGTCTGTGCTCGCGGCCCGCATAATATTATTCGCGCTGCCTGTGAGTTTGCGCTCGAGGAGCTGCGTGGTTGCGATGTCTATCTTGGTTCTCCGTCTGAGATTGCCGCGACCCTTTATGCTCAGGCGTCAAGTAGGCTCGATACGTCTCGTCTCCTGTTTATTGATGACGAGAGCGAGCTTCCGGTTGTCGATCGTTTAGGCCTTGCCTCTGATGCCGAGGGCTTTATCCGTATCTGCTCGGGTTTGGGTCTTGAGATGTCCGAGCGCACGGCACATCGCATTTTGGCAGGGCAGATTAAGCCCGTTCGCGGTGTGACCGCGCGTCTGCTGCGCGAGCGTGATTCGTCCTCGCATGCGCCGGCTCCTGTCGATCTCGCGAAGGATCGTCGCGGGCTACGTATTGCCAAGGATGACATGGCACAGTTTTCGCGTGCTGTGGAGCGGGACTTCAATGACCTTGCCGCCAGGTACTATCTCAACCTTTGCGGCGACCCAAAGATTCGTGTTTCGCGTGATCGAATCACTGTGACTTTCGATCTTGCCAAAGAGGAATAGTGCCTTTACCGAGTCCACTCGGTACGATACAGTTATTGCAGTTAAAACGTACTTTTAAACGCAGGAGTTTCTTCATGGATTGCCTGAAGGTATCAAGCAAATCATCGCCCGCGTCCGTTGCCGGCGCCATCGCCGGCATGGTCAAGGATGGTGTACCCGTCAACATCCAGTGTGTCGGCGCCGGTGCTGTCAACCAGGCCATTAAGGCCGTTGCCATCGCGCGCGGTTTTTTGATCCCAACCGGTTTTGATATTTCCTGCGCGCCCGTGTTCTCCGACATTCTCATTAACGGGGAGTCGCGCACGGCCATCCGCCTTTCTATCTACGTTCACCAGATCAATCGAGCTGCTATGGATAACGTCGTCATGGATGACGTTAAGCCTGTGGCATAGCTTCTGCTTGCCTCGTTTCGCTCCCCATCGTTAGGACTTATGCACATGGACCAGCGTTCCGTACGCGATATTCTTGCCGGTAAAACCTACTTTATCCGCACATTTGGCTGCCAGATGAATCAGCACGACTCTGAGCGCGTGAGCGGTCTGCTCGATTCGTATGGTTGCCTCATGGCGCTCGATCCCGAGCATGCCGATATCGTTGTGTTCATGACGTGCTGTGTGCGCGAGGCTGCCGATACGCGCCTGTACGGTCAGTGCAATTCCTGCAAAAGCCTGCCGCCTTCGCCTTCGGGCAAGCGCGTGGTTGCCGTTGGTGGTTGCATCGCGCAGCGCGATGGCGAGGGTCTGCTCACCAACGTCGATAACGTCAATGTCATCTTTGGTACGCATTCCATCGCACATGTGGCCGAGCTCATTGCCGAGGCATTCCTTGATGGCAAGCGTCATATCCGCACCAATGAGCATGAGGATACGGATGCCATGAGCATGCCGTGGCATCGCGAGACCCAGTATCACGCTTGGGTGCCCATCATGACGGGCTGCAATAATTTCTGTACCTATTGCATCGTTCCGTACGTGCGCGGTCGCGAAAAGAGCCGCCCCTTCGAGGAGATTGTCGACGAGGTGACCGGTTTGGTGCGCCAAGGCGTGCGTGAGATTACGCTGCTGGGCCAAAACGTTAACTCATATGGTCGCGATCTGTTTGGCAAGCCGCGTTTTGCCGATCTGCTACGTGCCGTGGGCGATACGGGCGTGGAGCGCATCTTCTTTACGTCTTCGCATCCCAAGGATCTGCTGCCCGAGACCATCGACGCCATGGCCGAGACGCCTGCTGTTATGCCGCAGCTGCACCTGGCCGTCCAGTCGGGCTCGACGCGCATTCTCAAGGAAATGAATCGCCGTTATACACGCGAGGACTATCTGGGCCTGGTCGATCGCATTCGCAACCGGATGCCCGATATCGCGCTCTCGACCGACATCATCGTTGGCTTCCCGGGCGAGACTGAAGAAGACTTTGAGCAGACGCTCTCACTTGCCGAGACGGTCCGCTATGCTCAGGCCTATACCTTCATCTATTCCAAGCGCGCCGGTACCCCGGCCGCCGAGATTGATGATCCTACGCCGCATGAGGTTATTCTCGAGCGTTTCAACCGCCTGGTTAAGGTTATCGAGACCACGGCACACGAGTATAACCAGGGTGAGCTTCATACTGTGGTTCCGGCGCTCATTGAGGGAACGAGCAAAAAGAATGACGCGGTGCTACTGGGCAAGAGTCCCAAGAA
>USMH01000211.1 GCA_900555745.1 uncultured Collinsella sp. | reverse complement strand
AGGGCAAGCGCCGCCTGCTCAATGCCCACCAGCAATGCCGCGGTCATCACTGCCGGCACCGCCAAGAGCAGCGGAATCTCCATTTTTGTGAGTAGGCGCGAGGCGCGATGATCCGTCATCCCATCACACCCTGTAGAACACGTTGTCGGCAAAGAAATCTGCCGGAGGCTCCATGCAGGCGATCTCGCCGTCGAACATCATGGCGACGTCGTCGGACACCTGCTCGGCAAAGTCCAAGTCGTGCGTGGCCATGATGACGGTACCGCCGGCCTGCGCATGCTCGCGCAGAGCTCGGGCGATAATGCAGCGACTTGCCAGATCAAGGCCCTTGGTGGGCTCATCAAGCAGCATCAGCTCCGGACCGATCAACAGTAGCTTTGCCAACGCAAGCAGCTGGCGCTGACCGCCCGAAAGATCGTACGGGTGACGCGCCTCCAAGCCGTCCAGTCCCAGTTGCGCCGCACGCTCCCGCGCCAAGTTCTCGTCGTATCCGCAGGTCGAAGCCCATTCCATCAGCTCGTCGCGCACCGTCTCGGCAACCAGCAATGCTTTGGGATTCTGAGGCAGCAGCGCCGCCGAGGCCGCTCCGCGCACCATGCGGCCGCGCTGCAGCTTGGCGGTCTTCGCCAGCACCGAGAGCATCGTCGACTTGCCGCATCCGTTTCCGCCCACGATCGCATGCACCGCACCGGCCGAAAACGACGCATCGAGCCCACGCAACACCCAGCCGGACGCTCGATCGTAGCGAAACCAACCTTCCGACAGGGTGGTAGCCGACCCAGCGTGCATTTTTTGGAGTATTCTGCTTCCATCCGTGCGCGAGAAGGCTTCCAAGCCGTTCTCGAGCGACGTTTGCGCCACAAATTCGGACGATTTGTCCAATTCCAAACTTTTTTTCGCGCTCGATACGTCCCCGGGCGGCTCCAGAGAGCCCAAATTGTCCTCACGCCTGCTGAATACTCCGTTTTTTGCACATCGGATGGCACCCCACCCCAACGTGTCATCGGAAAACAGCGATTCTCGGCGTACCAAAGAAGCCATATCCGCCGCCTCGTGCACGCGGCCATCCTCAATCCGGTACGCACATGTCGCGTATTCGAGCATTGGGCGCGGCTGATGCGTCGCCACAACAACCGTGCAGCCCAGCTCGCGGTTCACACGAAACAGCGCGTGCAGGAAATTCTTCTCGGCAACGGGATCGAGCTGAGACGTGGGCTCGTCGAGCAGCAGCACACGCGGACGCAGCGCCAGGACGGCGGCAAGCGGCAGCAGCTGCTTGCGACCACCCGAAAGCGTGTCAGTATCGCGGTGAAGCCAGTCCTCCAGACCAAAGAAATAGCTGGTCTCGGCAACACGGCGGCGCATCTCGTCGCGCGACACACCCAGATTCTCTAGGCCAAACGCCATCTCGTGCCACACGGTCTCGCACACAATCTGGTTCTCGGGATCCTGAAACACATAACCCACGCGCTCCGCCGATACCCGCACGTCCATGTCGGCAACGTTCTCGCCCAGCACGCGCAGTTCGCCAGTGCGCTCGCCCGCTGGAGCGATCTCGGGCTTGAGCAGCGACAGCAGCGTCGACTTACCCGATCCGGTACCGCCAACAAGCAGCGCAAATGCACCTTGGGGAACAGACCAGTCGAGCCCCTCGAGCACCGCAGCATCAGCATCGGGGTAGGCAAAGCTCAGGCTCCGCACCTCAATCGCCGGCGCGGCCGAGCCATATGCCACACCCGCCGCCGAGCTCCTATCCAACCGAGCCATCAGCCAAACCTCCTCTCATCAATCGCGTGCAATGCGCAAGGCAGCATCATCCAGGCAGCGTACACGACATAGCCCAGCCACGGCGCCGGCACCGAGAGCTGCGGATAAAACGAATACTGCGTCGTCGCGGTCGCCGCCACGGCCACCGCGGCAGCACCAAACAGCGCGAGCCCGACCAGCGCGGCAACGTCGCTGCGCCCCAGTCGATACCGCGCATACGTCGTACGACGTGTCGCGGCACCCCACCCGCGCGAGCGCATCGCGTCCGCGCGCTCCAGCGAATCTTCCATGCCCCAGCCCATCAACACGCTCGACGCCCGCAGGCGCGATCGCACGGGATCGGTGGGCGCGCGGCCCGGCACATCAATCGCATCCTGCACCGCCAGCACCGTACGACCGCGGCGTAAAAACTGCGGGATAAGCCTCATGCACATCGAGATCATGAGCGCAATCACCGGTACGGCATTGCCCAGCAGCGCGAGCACCTTGTCGTATTCGAGCATCGACGCCGCGGCCTCAAACCACAGCACGCTCGCCACAAACAGCCCGCCCATGCACAGGCCGTATACCATGCTTTCCAGATACACCGCGCGCATGCCAATACGGAACAGTTCCGTCGAGCCCGAGGCGCTAAACAGCGGATTGACCAGCGCGATAATCAAAATCACCGGCAACTGCCAGCGGAGTGCGCCCAGCGTGCGGGCAGCCCCACGCGTCGCAAATCCATACGCCAGCCCGCCCGCAAGTGACAGCGCAATCAGCACCGGCTGCATCGAGAACATGGTGAGCCCCAGCGTCAGCACTATATAGAGTGCCGGCACAGCCGGATGCGACATCGAGAACGCCGCGACGGGCTCGCCGCCAAACTCCTCTTGTATGTTGTCCACGGGCACCCCCGTCCCCTCGCTCAAACGACAGCTCCGCAGCGCCGCCGCCATACACAACC
>USMH01000210.1 GCA_900555745.1 uncultured Collinsella sp. | reverse complement strand
GGTCGTAGACCTCGGGCGGCAACAGCGCCATCGCCGTGCGTACGCTATCAACAACCAACATTGCAGCACCGCTCTCCTGCGCCAGCGGCTCCAGAGACTCGACCAGCGACTCTTCGCACACAAATGCGACGGCGCCCGCATCGAGCGCCATGCTCAAAAACGCGGGCTTAAAGGCAGCGCCCTTGCAAAAGAACACGTCACCCGCCGAAACCGCGCGCGAATCAAACGAACAGCCGGTCACGGCGCGCTCGTCAACCTGCTCCGAAGCACGCAGCTCGCCGCACACATCGAGCAGCTTGGCAAGCGTATCGACCGTGGTCACGGTCGCGGAATCCGAATGGTGCATCTTTCACCTTTCTCAGCCATTTGGCAGGGACGGTTTTCATAGTAACTGAAACGTGCTCGCGCAAAAACGGCTCCCGGAGGAGCCGTTACGCACAGGCATTCGTAAGCCGAGACTAGGCAGCCTTAACAGAAGGCTGGCCCTCGTCGATAAAGAAACGCTTGTACCACACCAGGAACACGAGCGGCGTATAGATCTTGCGCTGGAAATTGCCCTTGCCCGCAAAGTGCAGATCGAGCAGGTGCATGAGCTCGTCGGTATTGAAGAACTCGCTTGCCCACGGCGCGGTGAAGTACTCCTTGACGTAGTCGTACCACTTTTGCTCGCGCAGCCAGTAGACAATCGGCACGGGGAAGCCCACCTTGGGACGGGTGGCCCACTCATCGGGCAGCGACTTGTTGGCGGCGTGGCGAAGCACTTGCTTGTTGCCGTTCTCGTTGATGCGGTAGCGGTCGGGAATGTGCTCGGCGAACTCCATGACCTTGCGATCCAGGAATGGCACGCGCAGCTCCAGCGAGTGCGCCATACACATCTTGTCGGCCTTGAGCAGAATGTCGCCCGGGAGCCACATGTTCATGTCCAGGTACTGTTTCTTGACCAGCTCGGGCTGACCCTTCACACGTGCGTAGATGGGTGCAGCGAGCTCAAAGGCGCCGTCGCCGGTGTTGTACGCGGGCTTGAGCACGCCGTCGACCTCGCGCTCAGGCCATACCAGAGCCTGGCCCAGGAACGACTTCTCGGGGATCTCGGCACCCTTGACCAGAAAGTTATGGCCCTTGAAGTACGGCATATGCAGCGCCAGGTTACCGAGCGCGCGGCGAATGGGCAGCGGCACCATCTTTTTGTACTTGCGCACCGGAACCGTGTCCTCGTAGTAGGCGTAGCCGCCAAAGAGCTCGTCGGCGCCTTCGCCCGAAAGCACGACGGTGACGTCCTTGCGCGCCATCTCGGCCAAGAACCACAACGGCACAGACGACAGGTTGGACTGTGGCTCGTCCATGTGATACTGAATGTCCTCGAGTGCGCCAAAGAACTCGTCGGCGGTAATCATCTTGCGGACATTCTCGACGCCGAGCTTGTCAGAAAGCTCCTTGGCGTAGTTGGTCTCGTTGAAGTTCTTGTAATCGAAGCCCACCGAGAAGGTCTTGTCGGGCATGAGGCAAGCGGCAATATAGCTGGAGTCGACGCCGCCGGAGAGGAAGGAAGCGACCGGGACGTCGGCGATGCGATGGGCCTCGACGCTCTCGTGCACGACCTCATCCAGCTCGTCGACGTACTCCTCGAACGGCTTCTCGACGGCAGAGTAATCGCAATCCCAATAGCGCTCGATGTTCATCTTGCCGGTCGGGATGTCTACGGTAAAGTAATGCGCCGGCGGCAGCTTGTAGACACCCTCGAAGAAGGTCTCCTCGGTTGCCGAATACTGCAGCGTCATGTACGGACGCAGGGCCTTTTTGTTGACCGCCTTGTGGAAGTGCGGGTAGTCCAGGAAGCTTTTGATCTCGGAACCAAAGAGCACGCCCGGAGCGCCGTCGCCTGCATCGGCCATGGGATAGTAGTAGAGCGGCTTGATGCCAAAGATGTCGCGGGCGCCAAAAAGCTTGTTCTTCTTCTTGTCCCAGATGACGAAGGCGTACATACCGCGCAAGCGATCGAGTACGGCCTCGCCCCACTCTTCGTAGCCGTGCAGGAGGCTCTCGGTGTCGGCGCCGCAGTGGAACTTGTAGCCCTTGGCCTCGAGCTCGGAACGAAGTTCTTGGAAGTTGTAGATCTCACCGTTAAAGACAATGACGACGCTGCCGTCCTCGTTAGCCATGGGTTGGGCGCCAGCCTCGGTCAGGTCGAGGATCGACAGACGGCGGAAGCCCAGGGCAACGCGGCCGTCGATAAACTGGCCGCCCATGTCGGGGCCACGATGGACGATACGGTCCATCATCTTGGTGAGCACCTCGGATTGGTTATCCGTCCCACCGACAAAACCGACAAAACCGCACATATACTATCCCCTCTGCTGTTGCTGGGTATCAAATCGAATCAGTAGCTTTTGAGTATACCCGAGGGTGTAAAGAGGGACGGAATGTTCAGGCAATCTCAACTGAATCAGCTCCGCTGTGACACGCGCCAGTTACCTTTAATGGATATGAGGTGAATGGGGCGATTGTTTTGCTATACTCTCTCCGCACGGGCGATTGGCGCAACGGTTAGCGCAGGTGCTTTACACGCACAAGGCTGGGGGTTCGAATCCCTCATCGCCCACCATAGAATTGTTAGGCCTCCAGCGATGGAGGCCTTTCCTTTTTCGAGCCCATCGCAGAGGGATTCGAACCCGCAAGGGTGCGGAGCTGAGGAAACGCGCAAGCGTTTTCCAGCGCAGCAC
>USMH01000209.1 GCA_900555745.1 uncultured Collinsella sp. | reverse complement strand
CGACCATCTGGGCACTCGTGTACTCAACACCCTCGCCCTTGAGCTCGTACATACCGGTCTCAGCGTTGTAGAACTCGGTGGACGCCGGATCCATGGCGTACATAAAGTCGACGCCGGGCTTAAAGCCAGCCTTCTCGACGGCCTTGGTGATGTACTCGAACGGCTCGGCATTGGTCTTAAGGTTGGGGGCAAAGCCGCCCTCGTCGCCCACGCCGCCGCCCAGGCCGGCCTCGTGCAGCACGCCCTTGAGGGTGTGGTAGACCTCGGCGCACCAACGCAGGCCCTCTGCAAAGCTCGGAGCGCCCACCGGCATGATCATGAACTCCTGGAAGTCAACGTTGTTGTCGGCATGCACGCCGCCGTTGAGAATGTTCATCATGGGCGTGGGCAACAGGTGGGCGTTGACGCCGCCCAGGTACTGGTACAGCGACAGGCCCGCCGACTCGGCAGCGGCGCGGGCGACGGCCAGCGACACGCCCAGAATGGCGTTGGCACCGAGCTTGGTCTTGTTGGGCGTACCGTCGGCGGCAATCAGTGCGGCGTCAATGGCACGCTGATCGAAGGCATCGAGGCCCACGACGGCGTTGGCGCACTCGTTGTTGACGTGCTCGACGGCCTGCGAAACGCCCTTGCCCAGGTAGCGACCCTTGTCGCCGTCGCGCAGTTCACATGCCTCAAAGGCGCCGGTCGAAGCGCCCGAAGGCACCATCGCGCGACCGAAGCTGCCATCCTCGAGCACGACCTCCACCTCGACGGTGGGGTTGCCGCGGCTGTCGAGCACCTCACGACCGTAAACGTCCAAAATGTCACTCATGTTGTCTCCCTCTCACTTGGAAACGTAGTGGATGCAAGCGACCGGCTGACCGTGCACCGTCGGTGCGCCTCCGTAAGTTAGCCATGTCGCACTTTTTGCATTATGCCCTAAGTTAGCCGAGGGATACACTTGATTTTCGAAAAATTTAGCGGGAACGATGAGGCGTGTCAGCCCGTCGTTCCCGCAGTCTTACTCCCCTGCCTTTGCTGCGTCCCACAGGTCGTTGAGGCCGTGGGTCGAAAGCTCGGCAAGATCCACGTGAGCATCGGCCGCCATCTGCTCCATCGCGGCCCAGCGGCGGCGGAACTTTGCTGTGCTGGCACGCAGGGCGCTCTCGGCGTCAATCCCCTCCTTGCGCGCGACGTTGACCAGGGCAAAGAGCAGGTCGCCAAACTCCATCTCGCGCTCGGGCGAGCCAGGGGCCTCGGCCTCAAACTCGGCACGTTCCTCGGCGACCTCGTCCCACACGTCCTGGACCGTCTCCCACTCAAAGCCCACGGCAGCCGCCTTGCGCGACACCTTCTGAGCCTGCATCAACGCCGGCAGATGCGTGGGCACGCCATCGAGCAGACCCTCGGGCGCGGCCTCGCCCGCCGCCACGGCCTTGTCCTTGGCGGCTTTCTCGGCAAGCTTGACCTCGTCCCAAATCTTGAGTACCTCGTCGGAGCTGTCGGCATCCGCATCGCCAAACACGTGCGGATGACGGCGAATGAGCTTGGCGTCGATATCGTGCGCCACGTCGGCCAGCGTAAACTCGCCGGCGTCCGCCGCGATCTGCGCATGCAACACTACCTGCATGAGCACGTCGCCCAGCTCCTCGCGCAGGTGCGCCGCGTCGTCGGCCTCGATGCAGTCAAGCGCCTCGTAGGCCTCCTCGATCATGTTCTTGCCAATGCTGCGGTGCGTCTGCTCGCGGTCCCACGGGCAGCCATCGGGCTGACGCAGACGCCAGATGGTCTGCACCAGATGCTGCAGCTCGGCCGACGCGTCTATCAGCGTGGACAGATCGCGCGAGCCCTCGGCATTTTGCTGAGCCATATGCTGCGCCATGGTTAGTCCTCCTCCAGGATCACGTGGCGGAACGCTCCGCCCTCGTAGATGCCGTAGCTGTGCGAGCCGTCCTTGGGGATGCTCACGCTACCGGGGTTGAAGAGCCACAGGCCCGGGTGCGCGGCGCTTTCCTCGTTGACCTTGACGTGCGTGTGACCGTAGACGAGCGCGGAGCCCTCGGGCAGCGCGGGCGCGTGGTCGACGCTGTTGTGCATGCCGGCGCCAAAGACGTGGCCGTGCGTCAGGAACAGCTCACGGCCGGTTTCGTCAAGCAGCGTGGCGTAGTCGGCCATGACGGGGAAGTCGAGGACCATCTGGTCGACCTCGGCGTCGCAGTTGCCGCGCACCGCGATGATGCGGTCGGCCAGGGCGTTGAGCAGCGGGATTACGCGCTTGGGGGCGTAATCGCGCGGCAGGTCGTTGCGTGGACCGTGGTAGAGCAGGTCGCCCAGCAGCACGATGCGGTCGGGCTGCTCGGAGTCGATGGCGGTGACCAGGCGCTCGGTCCAGTATGCCGAGCCGTGGATGTCGGAGGCGATGAGGTATTTCATGGTGGTCCTTTCGGTGAGGTTGATGGGGTGGGTGTGGCGCGTCGCCGACCGTGTCACTCAAATTGCAGAGCCGCGGCTTGCGCCGCCTGCATCACGCGCTGGAGCGGCACATTGTGCTCACGAGCAAGGCGAGCGCAGTCCTCGTACTCGGGCGCTGCACGCTCGCTGCCATCGGGCAGGGTTGCCACCTTTACGGCCACCTCGCCCCAAGGCGTTGTCACCTGCTCGAATCGGCGCGGCAGGCAAACGCGTTCCATCACCTGGCGACGAACGGCGTTGGTCGTGGTCTCCAAAAAGATAATCGT
>USMH01000208.1 GCA_900555745.1 uncultured Collinsella sp. | reverse complement strand
CGTCACAGAAGTATTTAAGGGCGCCGACTGCAGAAGGACAATCCTGGATCTCATCAATAATAAGCAGCGTTTTGCCGGGATCGATAGGCTGTCCAAGTGCCAGGGAAAGATTTGAGATGATCCGTCGAGGATCGCGCGTACCTTCGAAAAACTGAGCGTACTCGCTCTGTACCCCAGGTGACGGCTCCTCGAGCGTCAGATACACAAAATTGATGTACGAGGTTCGGCCGAACTCCTTAAGCGCCCACGTCTTTCCAACCTGGCGCGCCCCCTTAAGGATAAGCGGCTTACGATATTCTGACGCTTTCCAAGCGTTAAGCTTGGCAATGATATCTCGCTGCATGGACGAACCTCCCGCAAAGAAACTTCCGTAAACGTGATATTTCCCACATTTTACCCTAGGTAAAACGTGACATTTATCACATTTACGGAAGTTTTAAGCTCATTTCGACACACTTTCATCACATTTATTGCAATGTGACAAAGGGACAGTCCCTTTGTCACCCGCACAAAAATGGACGCGCCAACGGCGCGCCCATTCACTCTATTCCATTCAGCCCCGCCTAACCCGAACGGCCGAGTCGTCACAGAACCCGGGAGCCCCGGCAGGGCGGGTGCTTGCTCAAAATGAGTTCCGCACGCAAAGAAGGCCACTTAATGTGGCCTTCGTCTTGCGCAGGACTGTTCGAAATTTTGAGGAAGCACCCGCCCTGCCGGGGCTCCCGGGTTCCCGTTTACGAGAGCGACGTTCTCAGCAACTCGTTGAAGAGCTTCGGGTTGCCCTTGCCGCGGCTCGCCTTCATGCACTGGCCCACCAAAAAGCCGATGACCTTCTGGTTGCCGTCACGATACTGCTGCGCCTGATCGGCACAGCTTGCCAGCACCTCGTCCACGATCGGCTGCAGCGCGCCGGCATCGCTCACCTGGCGCATGCCGCGCTCGTCGACGATCTTGTTGGGGTCGTCGCCGGTCTGAGCCATGGCCTCAAAGACCTCGTGCGCCTGGTTGGAGCTAATGGCATCGGTCGCCAGCAGCTTGGCCAGCGCCGCCACCTGAGCCGGTGCAATACCGGACTCGGTCAGCGAGACACCCGCGCCCTTAAGGTAGGCGATCATCTCGTTCACCAGCAGGTTTGCGACCGTCTGAGCCTCCTTGCCAGCCATTCCGGCAGCAGCGGCCTCAAAGAAGTCAGCAAACTCGGGGTCGCCGGCGATCTGCTCGGCATCGGCCGTCTTAATACCAAAATCGGCCTCAAAACGGGCACGCTTGGCATCGGGCAGCTCGGGGATCTCGCCACGGCAGCGGTCGATGAACTCGTCGTCCAGGTCGAACGGCGCCAAATCGGGATCGGGGAACAGGCGATAGTCGTCGGCCGTCTCCTTCACACGCATGACCACGGTGCGCTTGCGGCTGGGCTCCCAGTGGCGGGTCTCCTGGTAGATAATGCCGCCCTCCTCGAGCACCTCGGCCTGGCGGCAGATCTCGTAGGCAAGGCCGTCATGCAAGCTCTTAAACGAGTTGAGGTTCTTGAGCTCGGTCTTGGTGCCCAGCTTGGTCTCGCCGCGGCGGCGCAGCGACACGTTGCCGTCGCAGCGCATGGAGCCCTTCTCCATGGAGCAGTCGGAAATGCCCAGCGTCACAAAGATGCGACGGAGCTTCTCCATAAACAGGCGGGCCTCCTCGGGCGTGCGCAAGTCGGGCTCAGTCACGAGCTCAATCAAAGGCGTGCCGCAGCGGTTGTAGTCGACGAGCGACTCGGCCGCGGCGGTAATGCGGCCCTCGGCACCGCCCACGTGCACCATCTTGGCGGCGTCCTCCTCCATGTGGATGCGTAGGATGCGAATGGGCACCGTGTAGGAACCGTCCTCGCGGCGCTCGGGCATCTGCAGGTTGGACGCGTCATAGCTGGCCAGGTGACCGGCACGTTGGTTGCCCTCGCGCATGGTCGACGTCATGGACATGGACAGGCCCTCGGCGTTGGCCGAAGCGCTCGCCAGGCTCTGGGCCTCGGCCTCGCCAAACGCGCAGTCGGGGCGCTCGGCGGCACCGCGACCGGTCACATCCAGATCCAGGTGACCGTACATTGCAAAGGCGACCGGACCCTGCGTGGTCTGGAAGTTCTTGGCCATGTCGGGATAGAAGTAGTGCTTTCGGTAGAACATCGAGTGGCGCTGAATCTCGCAGTTGGTGGCGAGACCGGCCTTGACGATGCTCTCGATGGCGCGCTTGTTGGGCACCGGCAGGGCGCCGGGCAGGCCCAGGCACACCGGGCACACGTTGGCGTTGGGCTCGTCATCGTGGCTGAGCCTGCAGTTGCAGAACATCTTGGTATCGAGTGCGGTGAGCTCGGTATGGATCTCCAGGCCGATCACGGCCTCCCAATCCTGTAGGACCTCGGAAAGCTCCTTCATTACAGCTCGCCTCCCTTCCCGGCAAAATCGGGCGCGACGGAAAGCGCGGGCGCACCCGTGGCGGTATCGGCAAAGCCGCGCTCCAGGGCGCGGGCAAACGTGAGCAGCTGACGGTCCTTAAAGGCCGGACCAACCAGCTGGGCAGAAACGGGCAGTTTAGTATCCTCGCCCAGGCCCAGCGGCACCGAGATACCACCGTTGCCGCAGATGTTGAGCGAAATGGTGTACAGGTCGGAGAGATACATCTGCGTGGGGTCGCTGATCTCGCCAAACTTAAAGGCCGTGCGCGGCGAGGCGGGCATGAGGATGGT
>USMH01000207.1 GCA_900555745.1 uncultured Collinsella sp. | reverse complement strand
CCCCGGAGGTTCGGTTAGCAGTACTCGCCACGAAATTGGCCCATCTACTACGTTTAACCCGGTACCCCCGAACACAACTACGTTTCATGAAAAACTGCAGGCGTTCTACCTGCGGTTTTGGTTTTTCGCTTTGTGGCATGGTCGGAGATAGGCGGTTAAACGTAGTAGATAGGCCCATTTCATGGCGGGCGGGTCATGCAGCAGCCTGGTGCGCCGCCTGCCGTTCGGCTTTTTACTGGGTGGGTATAATTCCATCCGCAATACAGGCCGGAATGAGGAGGTATCCAAATGCCGGACAATGGATCGATTCAAAAGAGAGACGCGCACGAGATGGCTCATGGGCGTCCTGTCCAGATAACCGAGCACACGACGGTAACCGAGCTGCAGCCCAGCCTGTCCGATGTCGTGTGCGCAAACAAAAAGCTGCAGATTGGCTTTATCGTTGCGCTTGTGGTCCTGGCGCTGCTGTCGGGCTTTGTGGCTCGTCCGCATTTCGCCGATACCAAAACTTGGGACTCCACCATCGAGGTCATCGACCAAAAGAAGGGTAACGTACTGGCGCTCACGACCTCGTGCGTGGCGCTGTCTGCGGGCATTACCGCGCTGCCGGGTGATACGGGAACGCCGGTTGCCGAGCAGCTCGCGCAGCTTTCAGGCAACCTTGGTATCGTGCTTGCCGTGCTCTACCTAGAGAAATACCTGCTAACCATTTTGTGGTCGGTCGGCCTGGGCATCTTAATCCCGTTTGCGTTGGTGCTCTTTGCGGTGTCGCTCGGCATTCACGGGCGCTGGAGCACGAGCACTGTCCTGCGCCGTGTGGCGACGCGCGTGCTGGTGGTTGCCGTGATCGGCATGGCGCTCGTGCCCGCGAGCGTATGGGTGTCGCAGAAGGTCGATGAAACGTATCGCGTAAGTATTGAGCAAGCTGAGCAAAAGGCTGCGGACGCTGCGGACGCGGCCGACACCACAGACAAGTCAGCCGAGACCAGCTCAAAATCGAACAAGAAAAAATCCGAGACCACGGAGTCCAAAAACGTGCTCGAGCAGTTGACTGATGGGGCATCGAGCCTTGTTACGTCGGTGACCAGCGGCGCCAAGCAGATGACCGATGAGATCGTGCGGCAGGTGACCGATCTGATTGAAGGCGTCATCGTGATGATCGTGACTTCGTGCGTTATCCCGCTGCTGGTGCTCGTGGCGTTTCTGTGGCTGGGCCACACCCTGTTGGGGATCGATATCTCCGGTCCCGCGAACTATCTGATGGGCCGCTTTCTGAGTGCTCCGTCCAAGCACGCCAAAAAGGGCGGGCAGTCCAAGTAGCTAAAACAGCTGTATATACCGGGGAATACCGCCGAAGGGCGGCCGAGACACGTTCTCGGCCGCCCTATTGTTTGTTGAACACATGGTCTCTACGTCCGCGCCCGGCTCAAACGGTCAGCAATCATCCGTGAACGGTATTTGTTCAAAAAAGAACAAAGATAAACAAATAGTTGTTGCAGTTACTGTTCGAATGTGTTCAAATAAACATGAACAGTGAAGAACCGCACATTCAGATGCCCGGACCTGAACGCGATTCAACACTTCCAAACAGAAACTACGCACCTGCGTATCTCTCAAGGAGGATGTCATGAGGGTTGTAATCGCTTCCGATGCCGACGGTATGTCGATGAAGGAGTCCATCAAGGAGATGCTCATCGCCGACGGTCACGAGGTCGTCGACTATTCCGAGACCCCTGCCGCGGACTTTGTCGATTCCGCGACCGCCGTTGCCAAGGACCTGCTGGAGCACAAGGATTCCCAGGGCTTCGCATTCGATAAGTACGGCGTCGGCTCCTATATGGCCGCCGTCAAGATAAAGGGCATGGTCGTCGCCAACATTTCCGACGAGCGTTCCGCCTACATGACCCGCGAGCACAACGGCTCGCGCATGGTCACCATGGGCCCGGGCGTTGTGGGCACCGAGGTCGCCAAGAAGATCGCCCGCGAGTTCCTGCGCGCCCAGTACGCCGGCGGCCGTCACCAGATCCGTGTCGACATGCTCAACAAGATGGCCTAACGAGAGCCACCGAGAACTCGAACTTCTACCTCAACTTGTGAATTCAGACGAAAGGACGTTCTGATGAAGAAGACCATCGCAATCGGTTGCGACCATATCGTTACGGACGAGAAGATCTATCTGGCCGACCGCCTGGAGCAGGCTGGCTACAAGGTGCTCGACTGCGGCACCTACAGCCACACCCGTACGCACTACCCCATCTACGGTAAGGCCGTGGGCGAGGCTGTTGCCAGCGGCAAGGCCGACTTTGGCGTGGCCCTGTGCGGTACCGGCATCGGCATCACCAACGCCGTCAACAAGGTTCCCGGCGCCCGCTGCGCCTTGGTCCGCGACATGACCTCTGCCCTGTATGCCCGTCGCGAGCTCAACGCCAACATCGTGGGCTTTGGCGGCAAGATCACCGGCGAGTTCCTGATGGCCGATATCATGCTTGCCTTCCTGGAGGAGCCCTACGACAAGACCCCCGAGCACGATGCCCTGATCGCCAAGATCGATGCCTGCAATAAGGCCGACGCCGAGGCTCAGGCTGACCCGCACTTCTTTGACGAGTTCCTCGAGAAGTGGGACCGCGGCGAATACCATGATTAGCGGGTATCCGGCGTAATTAACTAGTCCGTTGACGGCTCGCGTTTCTGTGAGGGGGCGCGGGCCGGTTTTCTATCAGCCC
>USMH01000206.1 GCA_900555745.1 uncultured Collinsella sp. | reverse complement strand
TCAAAAATATTCGCCTACACGTCGCGCGGCCTTACGCCCGAAGCTGCCCTGGGCGCCTCTAAGATCATCCTGTCCGAAACTATCGCCTCTGCCATCTGCTTTACCGACGGCAAGCAGGTGTTGGCAAGCTGGGGCGAGGACTCGGCAAAATGCCCCGCGGGCACCCCGGTGGTACTGCGGACTACGCTCAACGTGATCAACAGCGGTGAGCAAAGCGTGTTCTCGCGCGATGCCTCGACCGAGACGGGTGGCTACTTTCCGCGCCTGCGCGCCGGTATTGTCGCACCGCTTACCGTGCGCGGGCATTGCGTGGGCACGCTCGAGCTGTATTATCCCCGTCTGAGCAGCATCGATATGCGCCAGACGGCGCTTGCCTCGGGCTTTGCCGACCTCATTTCCACGCAGCTTGCGAGCTTTGAGCTTGAGCGCCAGGACGAGCTTACGGCCCGCGTGGAGCTGCGTGCCTTGCAATCGCAGGTCGATCCTCATTTTCTGTTTAACACCATCAGCACCATCGTGTCGCTCGTTCGAACCGAGCCCGACAAGGCCAGGTCGCTGCTGATCGACTTCTCCAACTACTATCGTCAGACGCTTTCTGATTCCGATACGCTCACCACGCTCGAGCACGAGGTGGAACAGGGCACTCGCTATATCAACCTTATGCAGGCTCGTTATGGCGACGGCCGTCTGCGCGTCTCGGTCGATATCGACTTTGAGGTGCGCGATTGCATGGTGCCGCCGTTTATCTTGCAGCCGTTGCTCGAAAACTGCATCAAGCACGCGCAGCGCGAGACCGAGCCGCTTTCTATTCATGTTAGGGCTTTCGAGACCGATGACGGTTTGGAGATCATCGTCGAGGACGACGGCATCGGTATGAGCGAAGAAGTCTGCGCGCATCTGTTTGAGCAGCATCGCCTGGAGGAGCCCGAGAGCATTACCGCCGACGGCTCCGTCAAGCGAGGTTGCGGCCTGGCGCTCTTCAACGTGCTTCAGCGCATCCATTTCTTTTACGGAGAAGATTCCGGCATGCGCGTGAAGTCCCAGGAGGGCGTGGGAACGCAGGTCATCGTCGAGCTGAACGGCGAGCCGCATGAGCCCGCGCCGTTGACGGCGTAGCACGCGGTTGGATTGAGAGAAAAAGAGGGGAAGCACATATGTCCGAAGGCTGGAACATCTTGGTGGTTGATGACGAACCTCCCATTAGGGCCGAGCTACGCTATCTGTTGGAAAAGGATACGCGTGTGGGCCAGATTGCCGAGGCGGGCAATGTCACCGAAGCCGTGGAGTCGATTCTGTCGAACAAGCCCGACGTGCTGTTTTTAGACATTACCATGCCCGGTCGCTCGGGAATTGAGCTTGCCGAGACGCTGCAGAACCTAAAGACGCCGCCGGTGGTTGTGTTTGTGACGGCGTTTGCCGAGTATGCGGCCGATGCCTATAACCTCGATGCCGTCGATTATGTCGTCAAGCCGGTCGAGGACGCACGCCTGTCAAAGGCACTCGACAAGATCGAGGCAGCCTTGGGTGTCCGTCGTGTTATCCACGCTCCGCGCCAGCCTTTGCGTCTGACGGTGGACCGCGGGGGCAAAAAGGTGTTCATTCCCGCCGCAGACGTCTGCTACTTTGAGGCGCGTGCCGATTTTTGCAACGCCGTCTGCGCCGAGGGAACATACCTGATCAATGAGTCGATTTCCTCGCTCGAGCGGCGCCTGGCCTCCGAGGGCTTTATCCGTGTCCACCGCAGCTATCTGGTCAATTTGGAAGACGTGCACAATGTCGAGATCGGTTCCACGGGTCTTATGGAGCTCAGGCTCGATCGCGTAACCTCGACGGTGCCCGTGTCCCGCCGTCGCGCTGCCGAGGTTAAAGCACACTTGGGGCTTGCGTAGACGGTCTGCGTGCCGTCGTTTACCATCGCAGGTTTGGCATGGGCGCGCGGTGGGCATAATGGGTGGCATCGAATGAAATCGAAAGGATCATTATGCCCGCGCTTATCACCCATCATCTGTTTGGCGAGGAAAGCATCGACCGTCTTCCGCAGGGCGTCATCACGTCCGATGAAGAGCGCATTGCCTTTATCTTGGGCAACCAAGGCCCCGACCCGTTTTTCTTTCACATTCTGACACCGCGTGTTTCCGACTGCACGCTGCTGGCGCAGGTCATGCATCGGTCGCGCATGTCTCGCCAGTTCGCGTGCCTGCGCGACGGCGTGTCGCATCTGCTGCCGCGCGACGCCAGCTTGGGTCGCGCCTTTGCGCTGGGCCTGCTGTCTCATTACGTGCTCGACCGCAACGCCCATCCTTTTGTCTATGAGCAGCAGTTTGGCATCGTGGAGTCCGATTCAGAGCTTGAGGATTCGAGCAGTCAGGTCCATGCCGTGATCGAGAGCGACCTGGATGTACTGATGCTGCAGCTTAAACGCGATGGCGCTACGGTCGACGATTACCCGCCGGCGGGCGAGATCGTCACCACCGATCGCATCAATCGCGTGGCCGGCGTGCTGATGAGCTATGTTGCCGGACGCGTGTACGGCATTGACATTCCGGCGGGGGAGTACGGTGCTGCCGTTGCCAATATGCAGCGACTTTACCGCGCGATTGAGCCGGCCGGCTCCGCAAAGACGCGCGCGATCTCGCTGGTTGAGGGCTTGGTGCACGACTACTCGCTGCTCGACGGCCTTGCCCATCGCGTGACGACGGAGCTGCCCGAGCGCACCGGTAACCTGGGCCA
>USMH01000205.1 GCA_900555745.1 uncultured Collinsella sp. | reverse complement strand
ACCAGGTCCTCGGGCTCGTAATAATCGTGAATACCGGAGAGAATGGTACGGTCGGTGCCGGTACCGTCATCGAGCGTAAAGTTCAGCAGCTTCTTGGACTTCTTGACGGCCTCGCATGCCTTGACCTTCACGGCGCGGAAGTCGCTCTTGGAGAAGGTATCAAAGTCGACGAACTCCTCAAACAGTGGCTCGACGGCAATCTTGGAATAATCAACCGTGGGCTTGAGCGGCTTGACGAAGGGGCTCGCGGTGTTGCCGGCCTCGGCAGCCTTGGCAGCAGCGGCACCGGACTGGAAACCCTTCTCGGGCTTCATGTGCGGGAACAGCAGCACGTCGCGGATGGAAGCCTGGTTGGTGAGCAGCATGACCACGCGGTCGATACCGATGCCGATGCCGCCCGCGGGAGGCATACCGTACTCGAGGGCGCGCACGTAATCCTCGTCGTACTCCATGGCCTCGTCGTCGCCGCCGGCCTTCTCGGCCATCTGGGCAGCGAAGCGCTCAGCCTGGTCGACCGGATCGTTGAGCTCGGAGAACGCGTTCGCGTACTCGTGGCCGGCGATGACCAGCTCAAAGCGATGGGTCAGGCGCGGGTCATCCTCAAAGCGCTTGGCAAGCGGGCTAACCTCGATGGGGTAATCGCACACGAAGGTGGGGTTGACGATGGTGTCCTCGCCCAGCTCATCGTAGATCTCGGCGATGATCTTGCCGGCGGTCCACTCGGGCTTGATCTCCAGGCCCTTCTCGCGTGCGGCGGCAGCAAGCTCCTCAACCGGCGTGTCGATGGTGACCTGCTTACCGAGCACGTCGGAGACGATGTCGGTCATGGGACGGCTGGCCCACTCGCCGGACAGGTCGATGGTCTGGCCCTGGTACTCAATAACCTCGGGGTTGCCGATGGCCTTGTTAGCGGCCTTGATGACGCCCTGGGCGAGCGCCTTCATGCCCTCGAGATCGGAGAAGGCGCGGTAGGCCTCCATCGTGGTGAACTCGGGATTATGGGTAAGGTCCATGCCCTCGTTGCGGAAGATACGACCGATTTCGAACACGCGCTCAAAGCCGCCGACGATGCAGCGCTTGAGGTGTAGCTCGGTGGCGATACGCAGATAGCACTCCTGATCGAGCGCGTTGAAGTGCGTGATGAACGGCTTGGCAGTAGCTCCGCCCTGGATGGTCTGCAGGATGGGGGTCTCGACCTCCATGTAGCCATCGGACTCCATAAAGCGGCGGAACGTGGAGAGAATCTGCGAGCGCTTGCGGAAGGTCTCGCGAACGTCGTCGTTGGCGATCAGGTCGACATAGCGCTGACGATAGCGGGTCTCCTTGTCGGAGAGTCCGTGGAATTTCTCGGGCAGCGGGCGAACGGCCTTGGACAGCAGCGTCGCACTCTTGGGGGCAACGGAAAGCTGGCCACGCTTGGTGCGCACGACTACGCCGGTCACGCCCAGGATATCGCCCAGGTCGAGTGCCTTGAGCGTGTTCCAGGCGGCCTCGTCCATATCGTTGATGCGGCAGAACAGCTGGATCTCACCGGTCGCGTCGCGCACGACGATGAACATAATCTTGCCCTGACCGCGCTTGGCAACCACACGGCCGCCGATCTTCACGACGTCCTCGGTGTCCTCGCCATCGGTGAGCTCGGCGTACTTAGTCTCGATGTCGACGACGTAGTCCTCAATCTCGGAGTGCTCGGGATACGGGTTCTGGCCCGCCTCGAACAGGGAGGCACGCTTGGCCAGGCGGGTGGCGCGCTCGTCGTTGAGCGTCGATGCCTGATCGGCGGCGTTCTGGTTTTCTGCCATAGTTAGCTCCTCAAACTAAAACGCTCCCCAGGATTCGGTCCCAGGGAGCGAAAACATACCTTTACGCGGGACCGTGGTCTAGCGTGCGATCTTGGCGATGGTGTAGACGCGAGTCTTGCCGGAAGGCGTAACGACCTCGACGGAGTCGCCCTCGCCATGACCAATGATGGCGTGGCCGACCGGAGACTCGTTGGAGATCTTGTGCTCGAGCGAGTTGGTCTCGGTGGTACCGACGAGCGTGACCTCCATGACCTCACCGTTGGGATCAATCAACGAAACGGTGGAACCGATGGAGACGGTCAGATCACCCGTGGTGGCAGCAACCTGGGCGTTGGCGAGAATAGCCTGAATCTCGGCGATGCGAGCAGCATTCTGGGCCTGCTTGTCCTTGGCGGCATCGTACTCGGAGTTCTCCGAAAGGTCGCCGAACGCGCGGGCTTCCTTGATGTCCTCGACGATCTCCTTGGCGTAATCGCCCTCACGCCAAGCGAGCTCCTCGACGAGCTTCTGGCGGCCCTCAGCGGTCAGTACGATCTGGCTTGCGTCCATACGGATATCTCCCCAACTATGATGTAACGATCAACTGTCAACAAAAACGAAAAAGACCGGCTAGCCTGCGGGCAAGCCGGTCAGGTGCTCACCCCAAAGGGATGGGACTACTCTGCGTCCGCGTCGCTGTCCTCTGCCTTCTTTTGCTTGGCAGCAGCGAGCTTGGCCTCGAGCTCTGCGATCTCCTTGTCCTCCTTGGACTCCTCGACCACAACGTCCTCGGCCTGCTTGGTTTCGCCCTTATCGTCGCCCTCCATACCCTCGCGGATATTCTTGACGGTAGAGCCGAGGGACTTACCGAGCTTCGGCAGGTTCTTAGGCCCAAAGATAATCAGGACAACAACGAGAATAATGATGAGCTCAGGAGCCCTCAGTCCAAACATGTAGACCTCCACAATAC
>USMH01000204.1 GCA_900555745.1 uncultured Collinsella sp. | reverse complement strand
ACGGTCGCCTTCTTCGCCGAAGGCTACGAAAAGCTCCGTGCCCGCCGCTAAATGATGTTTCTGGGACGGGGATTAAAAACTCATTTAATTCCCGTGCTCGTCGCGAGCGAGGGGCAAGTCTCTGCCACTCGCGAACAGTTCTGTCACTTTGGTGCCGCGTGAGGCGCGTATCTGCGGATCCGCGGCCATAATGGGGCAAGACAACCAAGAGGGGGGGGCGGAATCCATGGCGCTAATCTATATCGTTGAGGACGACGAGCCCATTCGTCGTGAGCTTATCGACATCCTTGCCCGCGCCGGGTTTGAAATCGAGGCCTGCGAATCGTTTGAGCATGTCTCGCGTGATATTCTCGCCGCCGCGCCCGACCTGGTGCTGCTCGACCTCACGCTTCCCGTCAAGGACGGCCAGCATATCTGCCACGAGGTTCGCCGCGAATCCGAGGTTCCCATCATCGTCCTCACGTCGCGCACGACCGAGATCGACGAGGTCATGGCCATGACGCTCGGCGCGGACGACTTTGTTCCCAAGCCCTACAGCGCCCGTGTGCTCGTGGCGCGCATCAATGCCTTGCTGCGTCGCACCGCGGCGGCAGGCGAGCGCAGCACGCTCGTCCACAAGGGGCTGGAGCTCGACCTCGCCCGCTCCATGGTCACCAATACGGCAACCGGCGACAGTACCGAGCTCACCAAAAACGAGCTGCGTATCCTCTCGCTGCTCTTGGGTCGCGCGGGCAAGATCGTCTCGCGTCCGGCCATCATGCAGGACTTGTGGGACTCCGACGCCTTCGTGGACGACAACACGCTTACCGTTAACATCAACCGCCTGCGCACCACGCTCGAAAAAATCGGCATCAAGGGGTATTTGACGACGCACCGCGGCCAAGGCTATTCGGTCTAGGGGCCGGCTATGTCGTTTGGCAAGTTCTTTAAAGACGCGCTGCTTCCCGTCACCGTGTGGACGTGCGGCGTGCTGCTGAGCTGCTTTGTGCTGACGGTCGCCGGCGCACCCGTTTCTATCGTGGTCGTGGCGGTTGGCGTGTCCTTTATCTTCGGCATGCTTGGCATCGTGATCGAGTACGCGCGTCGTCGTCGTTTTCTGCGCCAGCTGGAGCGTGCGGCAGAGGAGCTCGAGAGTCCCGCATGGGTGCAGGAGATGGTGCAATGCCCGACCTATGCCGAGGGCGAGCTCGAATATGAGGTCTTGCGCCGGGTGGGCAAAGCCGCCTGCGACGAGGTTGCCGAAGGCAGGCGTCAGACCGATGACTATCGCGACTATATCGAGAGCTGGGTCCACGAGGCCAAGCTGCCCCTGGCGGCGGCTCACCTGATTTTGGAAAACCTGGACAGCAGCGAAGACGACCTGTCGCGCGTGGACGACCTGGCACGCGAACTTGCCCGCGTGGAGCGCTATATCGACCAGGCGCTGTACTACGCGCGCTCGGAAGTCGTGGAGCGCGACTACCTGATTCGCCGCTGGGACCTTAAGACCTTGGTGACGGGCGCGATTAAAGCCAACGCGCGCGAGCTCATTGCGGCGCATGTGGCCCCGGTGTGCGAGAACCTCGACTTCGAGGTCTTTACCGACGAGAAGTGGCTCGAGTTTATTCTGGGCCAGCTCATTCAGAACAGCATTAAATATGCGTGCGAGGACGGCGCGAAGATCGTGTTTTCGGGCGCGTTGCTGGACGAGGGCCTGGCAAGCGAGCGCATCGAGCTTACCGTTGCGGACAACGGCTGCGGCGTGAGCGCGGCCGACCTGCCGCGTGTGTTCGAGAAGGGTTTTACCGGCGACAACGGCCGCACCACCAAGCGCGCAACGGGCATCGGTCTCTATCTGGTGGCGCGCCTGTGCTCCAAGATGGGCATCGACGTCACCGCGGCATCGGAGCCGGGCGAAGGCTTTGTCGTAACATTCGCTTTTTCAACGAACAAGTTCCAATGCTTTGAGTAACGCACACGGCAAACGGCCGCCCAAACAAAACGTGCCGCCCCAAACGGGGCGGCACGCCATCTTTTATCAGCCAACTCGTTGAAGTACGGTGACGAAGGCGCAAGGCCGGTAGGGGTTATCAAAGCCGACATCCCGCAGCCGCGAAGCGGCGAGGACGTCGGCGTGATAACCCCGCAGGCCTTGCGCCGGCGGGAAGGAACCTACTTCACGACCAGAATGTCGCAGTCCGTATTGCGCAGCAGGAACGTCGAAATCGAACCCAGCAGCGCATACTTGATCGAGGACAGGCCGCGGGCGCCGCAGAGCACCAGGTCGGGCTTAACCACGTCGAGCATCTCGTCCTTGAGCGTCTCGCGAATACGGCCGGCGCGAATCATGACCTCGACCTCGGGAATATCGGGATTGGCCTTGGCCTCCTCGAGCTGCTTGGCGATGGAGTTCTTAAATGCCTCCTCTAGGCCGTTGACCAGATCGACCGGATAGGAACCGGCGCTCTCGAGCGCCGTGGAATCGATAACGTGGCCGATGATTAGCTTGGCGCCGTTGTTCGCGGCGACCTTGATGGCGCGTGCGAGCACAAAATCCTGCTGCTCAGTACCGTCGAGTGAAACAAATACCTTGGTGTAGCCCTCGTTCATGGTTTCCTCCTTGGTCTATCGCACGGGCGCGGGGCTCGTGCATCGGGCGGGCGCGGGCGCGTTGGCCGCCGGACACTTTATCTTGTTGCAGTTATACCCAAGGATTTGGGTTTGACCGCTCGCAATTCTGTGAACGGGCGAGTTTTTTGGTAAGGGTAGGCG
>USMH01000203.1 GCA_900555745.1 uncultured Collinsella sp. | reverse complement strand
TTCCGCGCCTGTACGACGTCACGGGCGGCAGCATTTCGCTCGACGGCATCGACGTACGCGACATGACCCTTTCCGAGCTGCGCCGACGCATTGGTTACATTCCGCAGCAGGGACGTCTGTTCTCGGGCACTGTCGAGAGCAACCTCAAGTTTGCCGGCGACATGGTAAGCGATGATGACATGCACCAGGCCGCGCGCATCGCACAGGCCGAGGACTTTATCGCCGAACGCGAGGGCGGCTACGACTCCCCCATCAGCCAGGGCGGCTCCAATGTTTCGGGCGGTCAGCGCCAGCGTCTGGCCATCGCCCGCGCCTTGGCCAAGAAGCCCGAGGTCGTGGTGTTCGATGATTCGTTTAGCGCGCTCGACTACAAGACCGACGCGCGCCTGCGCGAAGAGCTGGCCAAAAACGTTACCGACGCCGCGCTCGTGGTCGTGGCACAACGCATCGCGACCATCATGCACGCCGACCAGATCATCGTGCTCGACGACGGCCACGTGGTGGGCACCGGTACGCACGAGGAGCTGCTGCGCAGCTGCCCGGCGTACCTGGAGATCGCACAGTCGCAGCTTTCCGCCGAGGAGCTGGGGCTTACCCAAGAAGAAATTGCAGCCGTCACGGAAGGAGGCGAGCGCTAATGGCAGACGAGACCAAGACTCAGATTCCCAAGCCCACCCGCCAGCGTGGTCCCATGGGCCGCATGGGCGGCATGCGTCGCGGCGAAAAGGCCAAGGACTTTAAGGGCACCATGAGGCAGTTGCTCGGCTATATCGGCCAGCACAAGATTGCCGTGTTTGCCGCCGTCGCCTTTGCCGTGTGCTCGGTCATCTTCAATATTGTGGGACCTAAGGTGCTCGGCCAGGTCACCACCAAACTGTTCGAGGGCCTGGTTGCCAAGGTCAACGGCACCGGCGATGTCGACTTTAACTGGATCGCCAAGACGCTCGGCTTTTTGCTCTGCCTGTATCTGGCGAGCTCTGCCTGCAGCCTGATCCAGGGCTGGCTCATGACCGGTGTCACGCAAAAGATCTGCTACCGCATGCGCAAGGAGATCGCCGCCAAGATCGCCGTCGTGCCGATGAGCTACTTTAACGGACACAGCAAGGGCGACGTGCTCAGCCGCATCACCAACGACGTCGATACGCTCGGCCAGTCGCTCAACCAGAGCGTGACACAGCTTATTACGTCCGTCACGCAGATTATCGGCGTGCTCGTCATGATGCTTTCGATCAGCCTGCCGCTCACCGGCGTCACCGTGCTCACGCTGCCGGCCGCCGCGATTATCTTGATGGTGATGATTCACTTCTCGCAGCCGTACTTCCGCGAGCAGCAGCAGGTTCTGGGCGCCGTCAACGGCATTATCGAGGAGGATTTTGCCGGCCAGAACGTCATTCAAGTGTTCGACCGCGCCGAGGCTTCGATCGAGGAGTTCGACCGTCAAAACGACCGCCTCTTTATTAGTGGCTGGCGCTCGCAGTTCCTGTCGGGCCTGATGATGCCGCTTATGAGCTTGGTGGGCAACATGGGCTACGTGGGCGTCGTCGTGGTGGGTGCGCAGCTCGCGCTGACCGGCAATGCCACGCCCGGCGACATCCAGAGCTTTATCCAGTACGTTCGCAACTTTACGCAGCCCGTGCAGCAGCTGGGCAACGTGAGCAACACGATGCAGTCGATGGCCGCCGCCACCGAGCGCGTGTTTGAGTTCCTGGCCGCGCCCGAGGAGGAGCAGAAGGCCGACGCGCAGATTCCCGAAAAGCGCCCCGGCCACGTGGAGTTTGACCATGTCAAGTTTGGCTACACGCCCGACAAGACCATCATCCACGACTTTAGCTGCGAGGCGCAGCCCGGCCAGACCATCGCCATCGTCGGTCCCACCGGCGCCGGCAAGACCACGCTCATCAAGCTGCTGCAGCGCTTCTACGATGTGGACGGCGGCTCGCTGCGCGTCGAGGGCATCGACGTGCGCGACTGGGACCGCGCGGCACTTCGCGGCGAGTTTGCCATGGTGCTGCAGGATACCTGGCTGTTTAACGGCACCATCCGCGAGAACATCCGCTACGGACGCCCCGATGCAAGCGATGACGAGGTCGAGGCCGCTGCACGCGCCGCACGCTGCGATCACTTTATCCATACGCTCGCCGGCGGCTACGACTTTATGATCAACGAGGAGGGCACCAACCTGTCGCAGGGTCAGCGACAGCTCGTGACCATCGCCCGTGCCATTTTGGCCGACCGCCCGGCGCTGATTCTGGACGAGGCGACCTCCAACGTGGATACCCGCACCGAGGAGCTCATCCAGCGTGCCATGGATGCGCTGATGCAGGGCCGTACCAGCTTTGTCATCGCGCACCGTCTGTCCACGATCCGCAACGCCGACGTGATCTTGGTAATCCGCGACGGCGACATCGTCGAGAAGGGCACGCACGACGAGCTGCTCGCCCAGGGCGGCTTCTACGCCGACCTGTACAACTCGCAGTTCGACGAGGCGTCGTAAATTCTGCCGCAGTGAACGAATAACGCCCGAGAACGGGGACGCAGGACAATCTGCGTCCCCGTTTTTGTTCTACGGCCCTTGAACCGCCTCCCCTGAGACCTGATTGACAGCCCCTTCGAGGCCCTGTGGGCAAAAAATGGCAAATATGAGTACTGTTACCTTTTTGGTAACAGCCAAAACCGCCCCAAATGCCGTTCTCACGGCTTACACGCGGTAGCGCACAGAGATGTGGTGTAAGAGGCGGGGCATGCCCCGCCTCCGCCCTTT
>USMH01000202.1 GCA_900555745.1 uncultured Collinsella sp. | reverse complement strand
CTGCACGGTATAATAAATCCGTTCAACAGATCTGCCTGCCGAAGCGGGCATACACAGAGGACTCATCGCTATGAACCGTGAGAGGTATCGCGGCGACCTGCCCCTATCGGGGGTGGGCGCCTATGTCATCGCTTAAGACGACGCATCGCTGGGCGGTCGCTCAGCAAAACCCCGAGCTCGAAAAGGAGCTTTCGGCTGGTCTGGGCATTCCCGGGCTGGTGGCGCGCATTATGGTCGCGCACGGCATTGGCTCCATCAAAGAGGGCCAATTGTTTTTGACGCCTTCGCTCGATCGCGACTGGGCCGATCCACTCATTATCCCGGGCATGTCGGTCGTTGCCGACCGCGTCGAGCGTGCTATTCGCAACCACGAGCACATTGCAGTCTTTGGCGATTTTGACGTTGACGGTATTACGTCGACCTGCCTGTTGACCGAGGCGCTGCGCACGTTTGGCGCCGATGTCACGCCGTTTATTCCGCATCGCTTTGATGAGGGCTACGGTCTTTCGCGCGTGGCACTCGACCGCGTTAACGAGCTCGCTCGCCCCCAGCTGATCGTGACCGTCGATAACGGCATTGCCGCCAAGGAAGAGGTTTCCTATTTGGAGGACCTGGGGATCGATTTGGTGGTCACGGACCATCACGAGCCCTCCGACCAGGTGCCGCAGGGTGTGCCCCTGACCGACCCCAAGCTCGAGGACGAGGGCCCCTCGCGCGAGCTTGCCGGTGCTGGTGTGGCGCTCAAGCTGGTGCAAGTCCTGGGTGAGCGCCTGGGCAAGCCGTCGTATTGGCGTTCGCTAATCGAGGTCGCGGCGCTGGGCACCGTGTCCGACATGATGCCGCTCACGCCCGAGAACCGCGCGCTGGTTGCCGAGGGCATCCAGCAGATGCGCGTAACCGCTCGCCCCGGCTATATCGCGCTTGCCGCGCTTGCCAAGGCGGACCTTTCGAGCATTACGGCGGATGGCCTGTCATTCTCGCTCATTCCCCGCTTAAACGCTGCCGGCCGCATGGCCGATCCCAAGCTGGCGCTCGACCTGCTGCTTGCCCGCAATCCCATCGAAGCAAGCGCGCTGGCGGCTGAGCTCGAGGAAATCAACCGCCAGCGCCGTGAGATCGAGGCGGAGCTCACGCGCGATGCCATGGCAAAGGTCGAGGAGACCTATGACGGCGGGCGCGCGATCGTTGTGGGCGGCGAAGGCTGGCACGAGGGCGTCAAGGGCATCGTGGCAAGCCGTCTGACCAACCGCTATCACGTGCCGGCGCTGCTGTTCTCGATCGAGGACGGTATCGCGCGCGGCTCTGGTCGCTCGGTGGGCAAAGTTAACCTGTTTGACGCCGTCGAGCGCTGTTCCGACCTGCTGATTCGTCGCGGCGGACATGCCGGTGCGGTGGGTGTGACCATCGAGGCATCCAAGCTCGATGAATTCCGTCGTCGCCTTTCCGCCGTGCTATCGGAGATTCCCGCTGAGGACTTTGAAGACATCGACGAGGTTGCCGCCACGGTCGACCTTTCCGAGCTGAATATCGAGACTATAGAGCAGATTTCCCGCCTTGAGCCGTTTGGCCAGGGTAATAAGGTGCCGCTGCTGGCTGCCGAGGGCGTGACGATGTGCGATCGCGCCGTGGTGGGTAAGACCGGCGAGCACATGCGCTTTGTGGCGACCGATGGCGCCGCGAGCGTGCCGGCCATTATGTTCCGCGTGCCGCAAATCGATAAGCTCATCAACTGCGATAGCGCTGTCGACTTGGTGTTTGAGGCCGTTGCCGAGCATTGGCAGGGGCGTGTGAAGCCCAAGCTCATGATCAAGGATGTTCTGGTCCGCGATACCACGCTGCCCGGCGTCGACGATCCGGCATGCGAGCTTCGTCGTGGCGTGCAGCCGGCGGATTCTGGCCTGCGCCTGGAGTCGCGCAAGCGCGAGACGCTCGCCCAGCTTTCCTATACCGAGCTCACGCGCTCGCTTATTCATAGCTTTATCGGCTCGAACCAGCCGCACCGCGCGCAGGTCGAGGCGCTCGATGCCCTGGCCGATCACCAAAGTGTTCTGGCCGTTATGGGAACGGGGCGCGGCAAGTCGCTCATCTTCCATGTACATGCCGCGCGTGAGGCGGTGCTTCGCGGACGTGCGAGCATCTTTGTCTATCCGCTGCGTGCGCTTGTTGCCGACCAGGCCTATCACCTCTCGTCGACGATGGCTGCGCTCGGCATTGGCGTGGGCGTGTTGACCGGCGAGACCGTGGAGGCCGCACGCGATGACGTGTTCGCCGGCCTAGCTTCGGGCCGCACCGGTATCGTGCTCACGACGCCCGAGTTCCTATCTATCCACCGTGACCGCTTCGCGCGTTCGGGCCGCATCGGCTTTGTCGTTATCGATGAGGCGCACCACGCCGGCCTTGCCAAGGGCGGCGACCGCAGCGCCTATCTCGACATGCCCGATATCCTCAGAGCCCTGGGTGACCCGGTCGTTATGGCGGCGACGGCCACCGCGACGGCTCCGGTCGTGGCCGAGCTTGCCCGCATGCTGCCGATCACTCGCACGGTGGTCGACGAGACGGTGCGCGAGAACCTGCAGCTCGAGGACGACCGTGATCTTGCAAGTCGCGAGAACCGTTTGGTGTCGATTGTGGCGACGAGGGAAAAGACCGTCATCTACGTCAATTCGCGCGACCAGTCCGTGGCGCTCGCCAAGACGTTGCGCAAGCGTGTGCCCGACTGTGCGACCCATATCGCGTTCTATAACGCGGGGCTTGCGCGCTCCG
>USMH01000201.1 GCA_900555745.1 uncultured Collinsella sp. | reverse complement strand
TGGAGCCACGACAAGGCCTTCTTGGAAAAGGACCGCCGCGACGAGCTGGTGGAGCCCGATCCCGAGGCAAACCCGCGCGAGCACGCCCAGTATGTGAAGGACATGGCCATGTGGGACGAGAAGGGCAACATCGACGAGCTCAAGCCGCCCCTGGTCATTAAGCCCATCTTTGGCTGCGAGGTTTACTTTACGCCGGACGAGACACTCGCCCGCGACCACAAGCCCGAGCTCTACCACATGATCCTCCTGGCCAAGGACCAGGAGGGTTACGTCAACCTGATGCAGACGGTCTCCGAGGCCGCCGTGCAGGGCTTTTACTATAAGCCCCGCGTGACGCTCGACAACCTGCGCCGCCACGCCAAGGGCATGATCTGCACGAGTGCCTGCATCGCGGGCATCATCCCCAAGTACATCGACCGCGGTGACATGGAGGGCGCCATCAAGTGGGCCGAGACCTTCCGTGACACCTTCGAGCCCGGCGACTTCTACATCGAGATCCAGGAACACGGCATCACCACCGACAACGGCCTGACCGACGAGCAGATGGACCGCACACTCATCGACATCGCCAAGCAGGTGGGCGTCAAGGTCATCGCCACCAACGACTTCCACTACCTGCGCCGCGAGGACGCGCCCGTGCAGGACGTCATCATGTGTATTGGCATGAACGCCAAGGTCGACGACCCCAACCGCATGCGCATGACCGGCTCGGAGTTTTACATGAAGACCGAGGAGGAGATGCGGGCGATGTTCCCGTATTGCCCTGAGGCCTGCGACAACACGCTTGAGATCGCCGATAAGTGCTACGTCGAGCTCGACTGGGACTCCATCATCCTGCCGCGCTTCCCGCTACTCGATCCCGGTGAGACGCATGAGAGCCAGTTCCGCCGCGAGTGCGAGAAGGGCCTGCGCCAGCACTACGGTGACGACTGGGCCACGCGCGAGATCGGCGGCGTCAACATCAAAGAGCGCTTTGAGTACGAATACAAGGTCATCTGCGACAAGGGCTTCGCTGCCTACTTTTTGATCGTTGCCGAGTACGTGCAATGGGCCAAGGACAACGGCATCGGCGTCGGCCCCGGCCGTGGTTCGGCCGCCGGCGCTATCGTCGCCTACGCCATGAACATCACCGCGTTCGACCCGCTCGAGAACGGCCTGATGTTCGAGAGGTTCCTGTCCCCGCAGCGTACCGAGATGCCCGATATCGATATGGACTTCGACGATGAGCGGCGCCTCGAGGTCGTGGAGCACGTTCGCCAGCTCTACGGCCCCGAGAAGGTCACCCACGTCATCACCTACTCGACCATCAAGGCCAAGCAGGCCATCAACGATGCCGCGCGCGTTTTGGACTACCCGGTCTACATGGGCCAGCGCCTGTCCAAGATGGTCTCGAGCGACCCCAAGGTCAAGCTCAAGCAGGTGCTCGACAAACAACCCGGCAAAGAGGATCTGTTTAACCCCGACTTTGCCGAGGCCTATAAAAAGGACGACGACGCCCGCCGCATCATCGACACGGCGCTCTCGATCGAGGGTCTCACCCGTGGCGAGGGTGTGCACGCGTGCGCCGTTCTGATCTGTCGCGACCCCGTCAACGAGCATGTGCCCACCAAGCTCGACACCAAGGGCGGCGTCGAGATTACCCAGTACGAGGGCCATACCGTTGCCGATATGGGCCTGCTCAAGATGGACTTCCTGGGCCTGCGTACGCTGACGGTTATCTCCAAGGCAAAGGCCAACATCAAAAAGAACTTCGGCATCGACATCAAAGAGGAAGATATTCCCTTTGACGATCCCGAGATCTTTAAGCTCATGGGTTCCGGCCACACCGCCGGCGTCTTCCAGGTCGAGTCCGCCGGCATGACGGCCACGATCAAGAACATGAAGCCCACCGAGTACAAGCACGTCGTGGCATTGATCGCCCTGTACCGCCCGGGCCCGCTGGGCGCCGGCATGGTCTCGTCCTACATCAACCGTATGAACGGCAAGGAACCGGCTGTCTCCTACGACGACCGTCTGGACGACATCCTGGGCGAAACCTACGGCACCATGGTCTACCAGGAGCAGGTTATGCTCATCTCCGTCGAGATGTGCGGCTTCTCCAAGGGCGAATCGGACTCGCGTATCCGTAAGCCCGTGGCTAAGAAAAAGATCAAGCTGCTCACGTCGACGGTGCTCCACTGGGAGGATGGCTCGGACGAGACCACCTACGACCACTGGATGAACGGCGCTATCAAGAACAACTACACGCGCGAGGTCGCCCAGAAGATTTGGGACGATGTTCTCGAGTTCGCGTCCTACGCCTTCAACAAGTCGCACTCCGCCGGCTACGCCATTCTGGTTATGCAGACGGCATGGCTTAAGGCGCACTATCCGCACGAGTACATGGCGGCCGTTCTGACGTCCTATACGGGCAAGACCGACAAGATCGTTCACTACGTCTCGGCATGCCGTCACGACGGTATCCCCGTGCTGTCGCCAGATGTCAACGAGTCCGGTACCGAGTTCACGGCTACCAAGGAAGGCGTGCGCTTTGGCCTGGCCGGCATCCGCGGCGTGGGCACCGGCGTGGCGCAGGCGATTATCGCCGAGCGCGAGGCGGGCGGCCCGTTTAAGACGCTGCACGATTTTGTCGAGCGCGTGGACTCGAGCCAGGCCAACCGCCGCGTGATCGAATCGCTCATCAAGGCAGGCGCCTTCGACTCCACGGGCTATCCGCGCCGCCAGATGATGCACTTTGTGGACAAGAACAACCCCGAGAACATCATCGACGCC
>USMH01000200.1 GCA_900555745.1 uncultured Collinsella sp. | reverse complement strand
GGTGAGCGCATTCTCACGGTGGAGCGATAGGAGCTCTTGCGGGTATGGCTTGTCCGCAGGTTTATAAGTCCCGAAGAGCTCTTATCGCCCCGCCAGGATGGCGATGCGGGGCAACACCTATACTCGCAGGACGGCGCTTTCTGCCCTATAGTGTTTGGTGAGCAATATCGTTCAATTTTGAAACACTCGGTCGTGCGACCGTCGGCGGTTGCACGTCGCCGCGGACAGGGGCAAATCATGGATAGCAATGCCAAGCTGAACATCTTGACCGATGCCCTGGCTGCTGCCGGGGCCTCGGCATTGGCAATCGATGCGCGTGGGGACGTCGCGATCTCGACCATGAATGACGCGGCGCTTGAGCGGGATGTGGCGGCTTTTGTAGCTGAGCGCCTCGACCGTATAGGAGACGGTGCGCGTCTGGTTATGGGACGTGCAGGTACGCGCCTGAGCCTGACCGTTCGCCCCACCGACAAAGAGGGCGGGGACCTTTGGGTCGTCGTGGTCCGCGAGGTGCGCGGCGCCGCCGCGCATGCGGGCATCGAGTGGCTCAACGCCGACGAAGTTGAGGCCCGCTACGAATCGAGTGCGTACGGCATCGTTGAGGGTGTCGCTGCGGTGGCTGCACCGGTTGCCGAGAGCTACGCGCGCGGTGTGCCCCTTATGCTCGAGGGTGAGCTGGGAGCGGGTCAGGTTGAGATCGCCAAGCGCCTCTATCTGGACGGTCCTTTTGCCGATCAGCCCTTTGTTTCCGTCGCGCTCGATGAACTCACCGATCGCGGTTGGCGCCATGTGCTCAAAAGCTCCGAATCGCCGCTGTTCCAAACGGGGCTGACACTTTGCATTGAGGGCTGGAATGCGGTTGGTCCCCAGCGCCTTCGCGAGCTCGTTTCCACGATGGCCGACACCGCGTTGGCGACGCGTTGCCATGTGGTGCTGACGGCGAATGACATGCCGGGCGGCAGCGAAAGTGATCAAGCCGCCTTTGTGACCGAGCGCTTCGCCTGTGCGGTGAGCGTGGCGCCGGCAATCGCCGAGCAGGGGGCCGCGTCGACGAAGGCTGCGCGCTACTTGGAATATCTCGCTGATGCATTTGGGACGGCAGCGCCCACGCTGTCTGTCGCGGCGACGAAGACGCTCGATGCTTACCGCTGGCCGCGCAATTATCTGCAGCTCCGCGAGGTCTCGGAACGACTGTATATATTGGTGGGGGCGGGCACGGTGGACCGCGCTGTGGCGGAGGAAGTGCTCGCCCAAGAGGACGTGATTAAGACCGCAACCTTTGGCGCCCCGACGCTTGAAAGTGACCTGTATATCCTGCGACCGCTGGCCGATACCGAGCGAGATATCGCGCATCTGGTTGTAGACCATCTCCACGGCAACCGAACCCGTGCGGCGGAGGTGCTGGGCATAAGCCGTACAACGCTGTGGCGCTTGCTGAAGGACGATGACCGTTGAGCGAGGCGCCCGTGACCGCACGCGACGCGTGTGCTACAGTCCAAAGCGTTATTGTTTCGATTTGGTTACGGCGTGCGAGGGCATATGGCTGAGACTTCAAAACCGAGCCGCAGAAGGCGGAGTGCCGCGCCGGTCAACCGACGCACGACATCGGTGACGTGGGGTAAACACGCCTCGGGGTTTGATGGCTCGTTCAAGCGCACTAAATACGGCTATCCTTCGGCAAGCGCCCGCTTGGCAATGCAGGCAGAGTCCTCGCTGTGGGGCCGCAAACGCGTGGTGGGCTCAAAGCTCAAGCACGACGGAACGCTCGGCTACATCAGCCGCGGGGCGGCTCGCCGCAGCGGGCTCAATCCCGCCGGCTGGCATCGCTACGTGCCGATCGTGGCCGCCGTTGCAGTGATCGTCATCGCACTCGCTGCGCTTGGCTACGCCGGCGGTGGCGCCAACTTGGACGCAATGTTTAAATCGCCCGAGCTCGCGCATGCGGGTACAGAAGTTGTCGAGGGCGCACAGGTCCAGACGGGCGTCGCGCCCCAGCGCGGTATCGTCGCGGCGGCCTCCACCATCGCCGATGCGCAAAAGGATGAGGACGAACAAGGCAGCGAAGCCGAAACGACCCAGACGAACGAAACGACGACAACTCAAATATCAACATAGCTTGCCGGCAGAAGGGGACGTTCCTTTTCTGCCGGCAGTTTGGGACACTCCTGCGCTACTTGACGTATACCACGTTGTCGCGGCGCGGCTTTGCCTCGGGTAGCGTGTCCTCGGCATAGCCCAGAATGCAGTGACCGACGCCGCGCAGGCTGCCGTCGGCGGGCAGGCCCCAGCTGGCCAGCAGCTCCAGGCCCTCGGGCGAGTCAAAGACCTCATGCGCGCGGTGAATCCAGCACGAATCGACACCCAGCGCATAGGCGGCGTTGAGCAAGTTGCCCATGGCGAGCGAGCCGTCTTCCAGATGCGTGGGCACGCTGCGGTTGACCAGCACCACAACAACGGTTTTGGCGCCATAGAAGGGGTCGCCGTTGCTGCCCATGACCTGGGCGTTGAGCTGTGAGAGACGCTCGACGGTCGCGGGGTCGGTGACGGCGACAAACGTCACCGGCTGGCGCCCCATGCCGCTCGGTGCATATTGGCCGGCTTCGATAATACGTGCAAGCTTTTCGGTCTCGACGGGACGATCGCTGTAGTTGCGGCAGCTGCGGCGGTGAATGAGTGCTTCGATAGTCTCCATGGTGTCTCCTTGCGGTGGCGTTGCAGATGCCCCGTTCATACCCGCCGGGCTTAAACGATAGACGGTCAATTGCCCGGTCAAAAG
>USMH01000199.1 GCA_900555745.1 uncultured Collinsella sp. | reverse complement strand
GGCCGCAGGGATTGTGCGGCGAGCAGAACACCGCGGCATGGATGTGGTTTTGGGCGAGCTTGTGCTCCATGTCCTCAAAGTCCATACGCCACACGCCCTGGTCGTCGAGCTTAAGCGGGCTGTGGACAATACGATAGCCCGCGGCCTCGATGGACTTGGTAAAGCCGATGTAGGTAGGGCTATGGACCAGCACCGCATCGCCTGGCTGAACATACGCACGCAGCGTCGACACGACACCGCCCAGCACGCCGTTTTCGTAACCGATATGTTCAGGGCGCAGGCCCTCGACGCCATTGCGGCGGCTCTGCCATTCGATGATGCGGTCGAAATACTCGTTGCGCGGATTGAAATAGCCAAACATGGGGTGCTGGGCACGCTGAATGATGTGTTCCTGGACCGTGGGCACCGTGGCAAAATTCATGTCGGCCACCCACATGGGAATGCGGTCGAAGCCCTCGTCGGGTGCGTTCGGAGCCATGTCGGGGATCTCACCCCAAGAATCAACGGCGATGGAGTCCATGCCGTGGCGGTCGATAAGCGAGCTAAAGTCGTATTTCATGCTGAGCCCCCGTGCAAAGTTGATTGTTTTGGTAGGCGTTATTGTCCACCAGCGTGGGCGGTTTTGGCGCGGGGTTTGGCGCTTAATTTGACGGGTACGGACGAATGGCTGGTTAGTCTTGCGCGTCGTTGACGGCAACTACGGTTAGCTGGGTTTCATCGACCGCAAACGATATGTCGAGCCCGGCGTAAGCCAAGTGATAAACGCGGTTTGGCTCGTGCTTGCTGCCTGCGCGGCGTGGATCTTGGCGAAGGACCTCGACCAAGCCGGGGAGCTTTGCGGGCGGGACCATATCCTGCAGCGCTTGCGGGAACTCAACATCGAGCTCTTGCCACGGAGCATCCTCAATCCAGCCGCCCGTCGCATCCGGGTGACAGTCGGCAAATGGAATGTAAGGCTTGATATCGTAGATGGGCGTGCCATCGCGCAGGTCGGCCCCCAGCACATGGATGATGGGGCCATCGTCGGTGAGCTCGACACGATTAAGCTTGACGCAGGTGAGCCCGATGGGATTAGGGCGAAACGGACTGCGCGTGGCAAAGACGCCCACACGCTCGGCCCCGCCTAGACGCGGCGGGCGCACGGTCTTCGACCACTTGGCATTGGTGCCGGACCTGTCCTGCGTTTTGGCATCGGCGGCTATGTCCTTAGCCGTGCCGCCGGGCGTTCCGTTTTCGAAGCGCCACAGCAGCCATAGGTGAGAGAAGGAGTCCAGGCCCTCAACCGCTGCGTTGGAGGCAAATTCCGGCTCAAAGACGATGCGTCCCTGCAGATGGGGCGCCAAAAAGCTGTTGCGCGGAATGCCGAACTTCTGCGGCAGGTCGGTATGTATGTGTGCGATAGGTTCCATGCCGGTCATTGTACGGCATGGAGGCGTGGGGCGTTGCGCGCAATTCTTCGCCACGGTCCCCCGTCGTGCAACCAACGGTTGCTTGGAAGGGCGCCTGCCGCCGCGTATGCTTAAGCCATCAACCAGCAGAAAGGAGCCGCTATGGCCTTTGCAGAAAAGCTCATTGCCGTTCGTCGCGCCCATCACCTTACCCAGGAGCAGCTCGCCGCCAAGCTCTTCGTCACACGCCAAGCCGTCAGCCGTTGGGAGCGCGACGAGGTCACCCCGGGCATCGACATGATGAAGCTCATTGCCGCCGTAACCGGCGAGCCACTGTCCCACCTGCTCGAAATGCCCGAGCATTATTGCCAGAGCTGCGGCATGATACTCACGCCCGACGACTGCGGCACCGATGCCACGGGCGCCACGACCGACCATTACTGCAAGTGGTGCTACGACCACGGCAAGTACACCTACGACACCACCATGGAGGCGATGATCGAGGATTGCGCTCCGCGGCTGGCGCAAAACACCGGCATGTCGCTCGACGAAGCTGTCTCGCTCATGGGCGCCGTCCTGCCGCAACTGGAGCGCTGGCGCGCCGTGCAAGAAAACGAGGAGCGCTACGGTGCCGAGGCGCGGGCGCGCTATGGCGATGAGGCTATCGATGCAGCAAACGAAGCGCTGCTGGACATGGACCCCGAGACATGGAACGACATGAAGGAACTTGAATGCGCTATTCTGGGCCAGCTCTCGATTGCCATAGGCATTGGCGACCCAGAGAGCAACGAGGCTCGTAAGCTTGTCGCGATGCATCGTCGATGGATTGGCCTTAATTGGGGACACGAGCCCCAGAACGAAGCGTATCTGGGCCTCGCCCACGGCTATCTTGCCGACCAGCGCTTTGTTGACTACTACGACAAGCCCTGCGGCACCGGAGCCACGGCGTTTTTGGTCCAGGCCATCGAGTCGTCGTTGACGCGCGCATAGACCGCGGCGGCTTTGGGTATTTCAATCAAAACCGCAACCGATTGGAGACCTATGACTACTGATCATGAGCTCGTGCTCTACGTTATGACCGGCTGCCCGTATTGCATAAAGGTCAAGCGCTTTCTGGCCGATAACGGCGTGACCATTCCCGAGCGCAACATCTCAACCGACTCCGATGCCGAACAGACACTCATCGCCGTCGGCGGAAAGCGCCAGGTTCCCTGCCTGTTCATCGACGGCAAGCCACTCTACGAATCGAGCGACATCATCGCGTGGGCGCAAGAGAACCTGCTCTAGTACGCGCATCCCGTCCGTCCAAGGCCCCACCCCATACGGCCTAAACATGTACACCAGCATCCAAAGTCGACATTTTTCGACATCTTTGGATGCTGGCGTACAGCTTTT
>USMH01000198.1 GCA_900555745.1 uncultured Collinsella sp. | reverse complement strand
TTCACGTCGGTCGAGAAAAGCGTCATCATGTCAGCGCTAAACGTTTTGGGGATAACGACGGCAGCATAGTACGCGCCCGACTTAACGCCCTCGATAGCCTTTTCGCGATTGTTGAGCACAACCCAATCGAAGCTCTCGTTGCCGCGTAGGGTGGCGGTCACGTTTTCGCCCACGTTAACCTCGACGGGGATCAAATCGCTCTCGTAACCCTCATCGGTGTTGACCACGGCGATCTTAAGATTGCCGGTGTTGCCGTACGGATCCCAGCTGCCGGCGATGTTAAACCACGCGTACAGACACGGTACGATAATGAGGCCCATCACGACAACCAAGCCGATCACGGAGCGAGACACGTTTTGGACATCGCGCTTAAACAGATGCAGGATGTTCTTCATTTATGCCTCACCTCCTTTGGAGTGCTTGCCAAGCGCGGTGGTATCTCCATCATTTGTGGCTGTGCTGTCGCTGCCCTGAGATTTATGGTGCGAGCCGATATGCGGCAAGCGGCCCGTGGACTGATCGCCGCCCTTGGCACCACGCTCGCTGGCGTTGAGGCCAAACATGTGGCGGGCGGCAGGAATGGCGGCCGTGTGTTCGCGCATCTCGCGACGCAGGTCCTCATCCGAAAGCGCCGAGATGCGCATCTGGGTATTGAGGCTCGCTCGGATATATTCGATATTGATAAGCCAGCCGCAGATGGCAATAACCGAGATGATCCAAATGACAAGCAGGATGATCTTGCCGTTATTGTCGATATCGAGAACCGTCGACAGGACAAAGAGCAGGACCTGAACGCCCACCACGGCGGCAAAACCGCCCTTGATGTAGTACGGGTAGCGATGTTCAAAGGCGACCGCATGATCGAGCAGTTCGCGACGGTACGAATCGGAATCGAGCATGACGCGCATGGCCGTGCGCAGCGAGTAGCGCTGGCGCGGCAGGTCGTTGGACTCGCAAATCATCATACCGGTCGTGGAGAGCTGTTTATCAAAGAGCAGGTTAAGGTTGAGCAGCAGCGGACGCAGCTGCAGGCCGATAAAGAGCGCCACGATCAAGAACACGCCCAGAATGCACAGGTTAAACAGGTAGTTGAACGAATACATGCCGCCGACCGTCTCGCGCAGCAGATTGATGCCGTAGGTAAAGGGCAGCAGCGGGTGCAGCCACTGGAAGAAGCCGGGCATCATCTCGATGGGATACATGCCCGACGAACCCGGGATCTGCACGATGACGAGAATGACGCCGATAGCCTTGCCGATATGCTTAAACGTGGTGGACAGCGCATAGATGATATTGACGTAGGTGAACGAAATGGCGATGCCGCCCAGCACGAACAGCAGCGGGCTGACGCACTGCACGCCAATCACCAGATCGCCTACCGTAACGATGATGGCCTGCAACGCGCCCAGGATCACCATGAGCAACCAGCGGCCAAAGTAGCCTTGGCGCGCCGTAAAGCTGCCAACACCTTCACGGTCGACCTCGAGCTTGTAAATGGCGATGAGCACATAACCGCCCACCCAAAGCGCCAGATTAGTGTAGAAGGGAGCGATGCCCGAACCAAAGCTCTTGACCGGATAGATCGACTTGGACGTCAACTCAACCGGAGATGCCATAAAGTCGGCAACGTCATTGACATCGACGCCCATCAGATCGGCCAGCTCGCCCATGGACTCGGAGGTCTGCAGCGCCGCGATGTCATTGGCGGCGGTTGCAAGCTTGTCCTGGACCTTGGCAAGCGAGGAATCGGTCTGGGACAGCGTGGTCTTGGCCTGGCCGAGCGTAGCGCTAAGCTGCGCCAACGTGCCGCGCGCATTTGCAAGTGTAGGTGTCATACCCGAGACGATACCGGTCAGGTCGCCCGAAACGGCAGCAAAAGAGTCGAGCGCGCTCGAGGCCTTCGGCAGCGCGTTTTGGCCCAAGTCCGTCTGGGCTTGGCCAAGGTTGGTCGCACCGGTATGAATTGCGTTATTGATAGCGTCACTGGCACCCGAAACAGCCGCTGCGTCATTCGCCATGGCGCTCGACTGCGCGGACAGACCGTCCTTGATGCTCTGAAGCTTTTCATTCTGCTCTCGAAGCAAATCGATGGTCGATACAATGCGCGCGTCAATTTCCTCGGAACCTGTCGACGTGTCATTGGCGAGAATCTCCAAGTGCCCGATAACGGCCTTATTGTGGTCGATCGTCGCTTGAAGAGACTCGAGCGAGTTGTCGATACGGGTGGTCGTAGATGTGACCGCGCCCGTCAGCTTGCCGATGGCAGCGTTCGCAGAGGCCGACGTCTTGGTGAGCGCAAGGCTGCCTTCCGAGAGCGCCTTGGAGAGCGAGGCGATAGAGTTGCCCGCCGTGGTGCGAGCTTCGCTCAGCAGGTCGTTGCCCTGGGAGATCGCCTGCGTCAGCGACGGTGCCTGGCCTTGCAAGCCGGCAAGTGCCGCATCAGCCGAGGCGATAGCGCCACTCGTCTTATCGATGGCGGCATTCATATCGCCAATCGAATCGCGCACCTCGCCCAAGGTGTCGGACGCCTCGGACACCGAACTTGCCAGCGAGTCCTGAGTCTGGGTTGCCTTGTCCTTTAAATCGACACCGGCATCCTTGGCGATACCGGCAACAGTCTTGCCTACCGTAGAGACAAATTCCGAGTTGATCTGCTCCTCGATGGTGTTTGCACCGGTATCGGTAACCTTGGGCGCAATGGCGCTCTTCTTCTCATTGACGTAGTACGTGAGCTTGGGCTGATGGTAGTTGCCGTCGAGCATCGAAACCAGGTTATCCGAGAAGTTCTTGGG
>USMH01000197.1 GCA_900555745.1 uncultured Collinsella sp. | reverse complement strand
CGCTCGCTTTAAGCGCAACCTCACCGAGCTGCTGCGCTAACCAAGGTAGATTTTTGGGACATGCCTAAAAATCTACCTTTTTGTTTTGCCAATTGGCGCGCATCCAACGCCCAGGTCATGGCGGTGGATTTTATGGCATGTCCTAGTTTTACGGCATGCCCCAAACACCCACTTAGAACCCAAAGGCGGAAAGGATAAGGCCCCAGCCCGCGCCGATGACATACATCATGATCAGAAACACAGCGTTTTCGCGGGCGCTGCGGTTGGTGCGGAACAGCACCAGGTAGCCCACGCCAGCGGAGATAAGCGTGCCGGCGAGCATCGGCGCCAGCTGTAGCGCGCCCTCCAGGTACAGCTGCGTGATGACCACGCTAGCCGAGCAATTGGGGATCAGGCCGACGAGTGCCGAGCCCAGGACCGCAAGCGTCTCGTTACCGCGCAAGAACTGCTCAATCGCCGATTCGCCGAACGTCTCGAGCACGGCAACCAGGATCAGCGTCACCAGAAAAATGAATACCGAGACCTGCACGGTGTGCGAGATCGCGCTGCGGATGATCGACAGGACAGGCGTCCCTTCGTGAGAGTGGGAGTGACCGTGACCATCATGGTGTTCATGCTCGCCCTCATGACCGTGATCGCGGCCATGTCCGTGTTCGTGCTCGTCCTCGTCTTCATCGCAACCGCAATGGTCGCGCTCGCACAACTCGTGGATGTGGTCGGCGCTCACGCCCGCCTCGGCCACCTCGTCGATGATGTCACCGCCAGTGTGGTCGTCGTGCGCGCAGTTCACGTGGGCCGGGTTGGCCGCGGTTCCCAGCACGGTACGGCGAATCGCCGCATGCGCGCGAGCGTTACGACGCAGGCCGCGAATGGCGGCGTCCACGATAAAACCCGTGACCAGCGCGATCAGTGCCTTCGAAGCCAAAAGCATCGCCATGGTCTGCACGGGCACCTGCTCGGCGAGCAACAGCGGCAGCATCTCATCGGAGGTCGAAAGGAACACTGCCACCAACGTGCCCAAGGTCACGACACGACCGGCGTACAGCGTTGCCGCCATTGCCGAAAAGCCGCACTGCGGCACCATGCCCAGCAACGAGCCAACCACGGGGCCCGCGGCACCGGCGCGCTTGATGGCGCCGTTAACGCTGTCGCCCGCAACGTGCTCCAGGGTCTCGAGGGCCAGATACGTCACCAACAAAAACGGCACCAGCGACAGCGTGTCCTTGCCGGCGTCGAGCAAAATATCAATCAGCAAATCCATGAAGGATGGAACCTTTCGTGTCTTTCGGCAGCATTGTAAAAGTCCTAGCGGTCAACTAGGGTATTGTAGTTGACCTAGGCGTGGTGCCAATAGTTGCCCATGGTAAACTATCATCTCGCCATAACTCAATGCCACCGAGCCGCGCGACGCGGCCCGTCCAAGGAGCAGTCTATGAACGTTTCACAAGCACTCGAATACGAGCGCCAGCCGTTTATTCCCATGTTTATCTATGGCGATCACGGCGCCATGGAATCCGAACGTCAGAAAGGCGAAGAGGCCCTCAAGGTGCTCGAGACCGAGTACTTTACCGCCGAGGGCGACCCCGGCTTCGACTTTGCCACCGTGCGCGACCTTGCCGATCGCAACCGCGACCTGTGCGACCAGATTGGCGAGGCGCGCCTGCGCAACGTGACGCCCGCGACGCTTTCGCGCGGCCTGTCCGACGCCGACACCTGCGCCGCCATCGGCAAGATGCAAAAGCGCACTGCCGCGTCCGTCATGCGCGAAATCCGCGGCGACCGCGACGCGCTCGGCGTCGCCTACGCTCGCAAGCCCATCCAAGGCACGGTGCTGGGCATCGACATCGAGACCACCGGTCGCGCGCCCGAGCGCGGCTACATCATCAACGTGGGCTGGGAAATCATGGAGCTCACCAGCGACGCCGTGCCGCATGACGCCGAGGCACACTACTGCGGCCTGTCCGACATCTATCGCGGCGAGGACGTGCCGCTGTCGAATATCCACCACATCACCTGGGACGACATCGACGGCAAAACGCCCTTCCGCGAGAACAAGGAACTGCAGAAGCAGCTGCTCAAGCTTATGAAGAAGTACCCGTACATGGCGCATAACGCCGCGTTCGAGGACAGCTGGTTCAAAATTCATCTGGACGGTTACGCCGAGGCACGCCGCGCCGGCAAGATCATCGTCATCGACTCGCGCCAGATCTGCCGCAGCCTGGATGCCGACGTCCGCTCGCTCCCCCGCGAATCCGCCCCCGCCGCGCTCGAGAACTGGGCGCGCCGCCGTGGAACCCTCGCCGCCGACGCCAACGAGCAGCATCTGGGCCTGGACGACACCGACCTCATGCTCCGCACCGTCCAAGCCGAGTTCAACCTCAAGAACCTATTCGCCAAGTAGAAACGCCTGCGACAAACCCCGGCGTAGATCACGAGCGGCCTCGCAGCGGGAACCCCCCCGCAGCGAGGCCGCCCTACGTTCCACAAATAAATCTGCCATCACAAATTCTGAACCCTCATTTTGAACGATTTCGGCCAATTCCCGACACGTAATTCGTTATCGGATGGTGATGCATCACTATCAAATGTGCGGCAGTTGAGTAGTTATATGCTATAGCTAAGCTGCGAAAACTTTTATCTAGGGCATACCAACTCATAATTGCGTCAAGTTTTTGGACAGCATTTGGTTAGACCTCTAAAACGACTTTTTCACTCAGCGCCATCAACACGGCATTAGCTGACACGATATATACCATGAGTATCGTATTGTCACATACCACTGCAAAAGCGGTCTACCAGGCCGCGCATTCGGTGTCTGCGAAA
>USMH01000196.1 GCA_900555745.1 uncultured Collinsella sp. | reverse complement strand
GCGTCCCGGCTCTCGTCGGAGCGAGGATAAGGCATCTCAGACTCGCTCCAAGCGCTCGCATAAAGATCGGGTTTCGTCTGCGCGTAAGGCTGTGGACCCCAAGTCTCCCTGTTCGATCATGAAATCTTGCGGTGGGTGCACGGCGCTCAATCGTCCTTATAAGAAGCAGCTGGCGGCCAAGCAGGCTGCTATGGAGGAGCTTTTTGCTTCGCTTTGTGAGCGTGAGGGTATCGCCGTTGACCCTATTCGCGGTATGGGCGTCACCCTGGGCGACCCGGGCAAATATCCTGCGCCACGTGGCTTTCGTCATAAGGCTGCCACTCCCTTTGCTCCCGGTAAGGAGGGCGCTGTCCGTTGCGGTTTCTTTGAGCGCGGCACGCACAGAATCGTTGCCGTGCCCGAATGTCCTGTCGAGGCGCCGGGTGCCCGTCAGATTCTCAACGGCATCGCACGCGAAGCTGAGCGGCTGCATATTCCCGCCTTTAATGAGGACAAGCATCTTGGTTTGCTTCGCTATGCCGTCGTCCGCTGCGGTTGGCGTACCGACCAGGTCATGGTTACGCTCGTGACCGCCCAGCGTGACTTACCGCATGCGCAGGAGTTCTTTGAGGCCGTCGCGGCGCTCGATCCGCATATCGTCACCGTTGCCCAAAATATCAATGGCCGTCCCGGTAACGCCATCTTGGGTGAGGAGACTCGTATCGTTTATGGCGCCGAGTGCATGCGCGACCAGCTGCTCGGTTGCGAATTCGATATCTCCCCCACCGCGTTCTATCAGACCAATCCGCAGCAGACCGAGCTGCTCTATCAGCTCGCGATTGACGGCATGGACCTGCAGCAGGGTGACATTCTTATGGACGCGTACTGCGGCAGCGGCACCATCGGTCTTTGCGCAGCTAAAGATGCCCAGAACAAGGGTATCGGCATTATGCTGCTCGGCGTGGAGCGCAACCCGGCGGGCATTGCCGACGCACGCCGCAATGCCGAGCTCAACGGCCTCACCAGCAGCGCTTGGTTTATGGTCGACGACGCCACCGATTACATCCTGGATGCCGCCGATAACAACGAGCGGGTCGATGTCCTTTCCATCGATCCGCCGCGCGCCGGCTCCACGCCCGAGTTCCTCGAAGCTGCCTGCGCGCTTAAGCCGCGCCGCATCACCTATATCAGCTGCAGCCCCGTGACTCAAGAGCGCGACCTGCATCAGCTCCTCGACGGAGGCTATCGCCTGCTCAAGATCACGCCGGTCGACATGTTCCCTCACACCGACCACACCGAAACCGTAGCGGTCCTCGAACACCGCTAACCAACCTCAGTAGATTTTTGGGACAAGAAAGGGGGCGACCCGTCTGGGCCGCCCCCTTCGCTTGGTTTATAAATTCCGCTACATCCCCTTGCGCAGGTCGCACACGCCGGCTGCCGCCATCTCGCGCAGCAGCGTCTCGCGATCGCGCGTCACGATCAGATCCAACGGGAAGTGAATCTCGTCGAGCATCTTGCGCGCGTGATCGAGCTTGCCAATGGCCATGCCAATGTGCGCATCGGTCGAAACGCCAATGCCCACGCCTAGCTCAGCGCAACGCTCGGCGATCTTGCGGCATACAGCCCAATGCTCAGTGTCGACACCGTGTTCAAGACTATGGTTGTTGATCTCAATAATCTTGTGCTTGGCCTTAGCCGCCAACAGCACCTCGTCGATATCGAACGGCACGCCCGAGCGACCCGCGTGGCCCAGCATGAACACCTTGGGGTGTTCCAAGGCATTGATATACATCTCGGTCGTTTGGGCCAGCGTCGCGCCCTCAGCAATCTGCGGATTATGCACGCTTGCAACCAAATAATCCAAATTACGCGTAACCAAATCGAACAGTGAATGCTGACGGCTGTACGAATCGCCGGCGATATCGAGCGTGACAGGAGTGTCCTCGCCAAACAGGCGTCCGTCCAGCGAAACGATATCGGCCTCGGCACCACGCAGCACCAGCACGCCGCTCCAAATGCGCGGCCAGATATCCTGGTTGATAAAGAACTGGTAACTGCGCAGGTCATTGGGGCAAGCCGTAACCATAGAGCTCAGATGGTCGGCAGATCCGAGCACCTGCAGGCCACGCTCTGCCGCCCAGTACACATTCTCCTCAATGGTCGAATATGCATGCGCAGAGAACATCGTATGGGTATGAATGTCACAAGAAAGCAGGTAGGGCATCGGGTCTCCTTATCTGGCACGGCCGTCGCTTATATTCATTGTACGCATAGCCTTCGATAGTCGTAAAACCACTCCATCCCAAAGACACAACGTCCATGACAACGGGGCCTGGCTTAACACCAAACCCCGTTTCACGTAAAACATTGTAGGCAGAGCGCTTTACTTTTAACGATACTCGTCCGCCAACTGTTTCCAAGCGGATAGCGAATTGACAATCGTTTCGTAACTCACGCAATAGCCCAGGCGGAACCAACCCGGCATACCAAAGCTGTCCGAGGGAACCGCAAGCAACTCATACTTCTTTGCGCGCTCGCAAAACGCATTCGCATCGGGCTCCAACGCTTTCACCCATAGGTAGAACGCGCCATCCGGCTCAACATAGGTGTAGCCATACTCCGCTAGTGCGTCGGTAAGCGCGGTGCGGTTGCGTGCATAGGCCTCAACGTCACTCGGCTCATCGATGCAGTCGATAATTACGCGCTGAAAGAGCGCCGGCGCGCACACGAAGCCCAGCGTACGGGCGGCACCGGCAACGGCGGGCATTAGACGATCTGCCTGCGGATTGGTGTTGGGAACCAAGATCCAGCCCACGCGCTCACCAGGCAGCGACAGCGACTTAGAA
>USMH01000195.1 GCA_900555745.1 uncultured Collinsella sp. | reverse complement strand
GACAATACGGCCAAGCTCACCCGACGCAAGCAAGTCCTTCACGCGAGTGTGCATCGGGCAAAACCGATTCTTCATCGCCTCCATAAACAGCACGCCGCGCTCGCGAGAGGTGGAGGCAATCGAGAGAGCCTCTTCCTCACTCAAAACGGCTGGCTTTTCGCACAGCACGGCCTTTCCGGCGTGCAGCGCGCGACAGGCCCAACGCGTATGCATGCCATGCGGAAGAGCCAAGTAGATTGCGTCGACATCGGGGTCGGCAATCAGCGCATCATAAGCCGCATCGCCGCTATCGTCAGCCGTGGCATAACTGTGCGCGGCATCAATCGAAAACGCTCGGCAAAATTCCTCGACATGTGCAGGAGTGCGGCCGGCCGCAGCCACAAGCCGTGCCCCGTCCACCTCCTTGAGCGACGATGCAAATCGATGCGAAATGTGCCCGGCGCCCAAAACGCCCCAACGAACCTCACGCAAATCATCACATGAATCTTGATGACCCACGACAGCCCCCTTCAGTTGCGGTGGAATAGTTCCTGTTTGGTCCCTATTCTGCCGCAAACAGGAACTATTCCACCGCAAGTTATAAAAGGGGCATCAGGAGCGCGTTTTGCCGAAGGCCTTAAGCACCGCCGTCACGAGGCCAGGCTGAAAACGGCGGCGTACGTCGTCCAAACGCTCGGGAATATCGATGTGCTGCGGGCAGTGACGTGCGCATTTGCCGCACTTGACGCAATTGCTCACCAGCTTGGCCTCGCTTGTGCGCACCGCGCTCGCCGTAAAGTACTGCGATAGACCCGTAAACCAGCTGTGCGCATAGCTTGCGTTGTAGGCGGCAAAACATCCAGGGATATTGATGCCTTTAGGGCACGGCATGCAATAGCCGCATCCCGTGCAGGGCACGCGATTCGATTTTTCAAACTCATCCAGCACGTGCGCGATCGTGTCGAGCTGGTTGGCAGTCATCGAATCCGGCAGGGCCCGATCGGCCAACACCGCGTTCTCATCCACCTGCGCGATATCGGTCATACCCGAAAGCAGCATCGTCACCTGAGGATGATTCCAGACCCACGAAAGACCCCAGGCGGCAGGAGTGCGCAAATGCGGGTCACGGGCACTATCGAGCACAGCGCGGGCCCGTGGCGGCAGCTTGCCCGCTAAACGCCCGCCCAGCAGTGGCTCCATCACAAACACCGCGAGGCCTCGCTCGGCGGCGGCCATGAGCCCCGCTGTTCCCGCCTGATATCGCTCTCCAGCGTAATTGTACTGGATCTGGCAAAAGTCCCACTCATATGCATCGAGCATCGTCAGGAAATCCGCCGCGCTGCCGTGGTACGAAAAACCAATCTGGCGAATGCGCCCCGCCGCCTTTTGACGCGCGATCCAGTCCTCGATGCCCAACGCCACCACACGTTCCCACTGGGCGGGCGAGGTAATGTTGTGCATGAGGTAATAGTCGATATGGTCGGTCCGCAGGCGGCGCAGTTGCTCGTCGAAGAACCGGTCGAAATCCTCCGCGCATTTGCACGAAGCATGCGGCAGCTTGGTTGCGAGCAAAACCTGGTCGCGCAAGCCCAGGCGCTCAAGCGACGCACCCACACAAGCCTCGTTGCCGGGATAGAGATAGGCCGTGTCCAGGTAGTTAATCCCCTGCTCCACCGCACGGGAGATGATGGCGTCGGCAGTCTTCGCATCCGGGCGTCCCGGCGCACCGGGAAACCTCATGCAGCCCAGCCCCAACGCCGAGATACGGTTGCCGCTTTTGGGGTCAACGCGATATTGCACGGCCCCTCCCCTCCCATCGAAGCCCTGACAAGGCGAAACAAACCCGTCACGTCATCGAAGCACATCGGAATCGCAATTGAGAACGTATCGTAACGCAGCAGAAATCAGGCCGTCACGGCACCGCTTTAACATCAGCAAAAAGCCCGATGAAAGGAGTCGCCCATGCCCGCGCTCGACCTTTGGAACCTCACATCCCAGCTCAAAAGCACCGATTATCGCTGGGTCGACCTCACCCACACGCTCTCGTGCGACACCCCGCACTGGTTTGGCTTTAAGCCGTTTGAGTCCACCGAGCTCTTCGACTATCTGCCCGACACGCCCGGGGACATGCTCGCACCCATGCGCTGCTTTCAGTATTCGGTCGCCTCGCAATACGGCACCCACGTCGATGCACCGCGCCACTTCCATGTCGACGGCCGCTCCCTTGGCGAGATCGAGCCCATCGAGTTTATGCATCCGCTCTGTGTGATCGACAAGCACGAGGAGTGCGCCGCAAATCCCGACTACGTCCTGACCGTCGAGGACCTCAAAGCCTGGGAGGATGAGCACGGTCGCATTCCCAAGGACGCCTTTGTCGCCTTCCGCTCCGACTGGTCCAAGCTCGCCGACCTCGAAAACAAGGACGAGGACGGCCAGCCCCACTACCCCGGCTGGGACCTCGACGCCATCAAGTGGCTCGTTGAAGAACGCAACATCGGCGCTATCGGCCACGAGCCGGCTGACACCGACCCGGCGAGCGTGACCACGCGCGAGGACGCCTACCCCTACCCCGGCGAGCAATACATCCTCTCGGTCGACCGCTATCAGATCGAGGTCATGGACCATCTGGACGAGCTTCCCGCCACGGGTGCCGTCATCTTCTGCACCTTCCCCAAGGTCCGCGATGGCGTCGGATACCCCGCCCGCGTCTTTGCGGTCTGCCCTGCAGCGTAGCGTCCAGGCAAACGTTTCTTTTTTATAACAGCCGCCCCGCGCACCCACCAATCACCCTGGCAGCATACAATCCATCAGGCGCCCCTTACGCGGGCGCCTTTTACATGGGGAGATGATTCACA
>USMH01000194.1 GCA_900555745.1 uncultured Collinsella sp. | reverse complement strand
GACCGGCACCGGCAAGACGGCCGCCTTCTTGCTGCCGACCATGAACAACCTGGAGCACATCGCTCCGCCCAAGCCCGTGCGTGAGCGCGGCGGCCGCAACCGCCGTCGCGGCGCCAAGAAGCCCGAGGGCAACGGCCGCGGCCCCGCGATGCTCGTCATCACCCCCACGCGCGAGCTCGCACAGCAGATCGACGAGGTCGCGAGCAAGATCGCCGACGTCACCGGCCACGTTGCCGTGACCGTCGTGGGCGGCGTGAGCTACAAGCCTCAGACCGCGGCGCTCAAGTACGGCTGCGACATCCTGGTCGCCACGCCGGGCCGTCTGGTCGACCTGATCGAGCAGGGTGCCTGCCACCTGGACGAGGTCAAGGTCTTGGTGCTCGACGAGGCCGACCGCATGCTCGACATGGGCTTTTTGCCCGCCGTCCGCCGCATTGTGCGCGAGACGCCGGCCGAGCGCCAGACGCTGCTGTTCTCGGCGACCCTCGACGAGGAGGCCGTGGGCGAGATCACCGACCTGGTGAGCGATCCGGCCCGCGTGGAGATCGCGCCTGCCACGTCGACCGCCGACACCGTCGACCAGTTTGTGTTCCCGGTGTCCATCGAGGCCAAGAACAACCTGCTGCCCGAGTTCCTCAAAAAGGAGGGCCCGGAGCGCACTATCGTCTTTATGCGCACCAAGCACCGCGCCGACAGCTGCTGCCGTCGTCTGGAGCGCAAGGGCATCAAGGCCGCCGCGATTCACGGCAACCGCAGCCAGGCCCAGCGCGAGCGCGCGCTTTCGGCCTTCCGCGACGGTACCGTCGACGTGTTGGTGGCAACCGACGTGCTCGCCCGCGGCATCGACATTAGCGACGTGCGCTACGTCGTGAACTTTGACGTGCCGGCCGAGCCGACCGACTACATCCACCGTATTGGCCGTACGGGCCGTGCCGGCGAGCTAGGCTGGGCTATCACGTTTGTGACCGAGCAGGACGTCGACGAGTTCTACGAGATCGAGAAGCTCATGGACAAGACCGCCGACATCTACGAGGCCGGCGACCTGCATGTGGGCCCCAATCCGCCCGCGGTTGACCCCGAGCGCGATCCTGCGGCCTTTAAGGTGAAGAAGAAGACCAAGCGCGGCAAGTCCAAGAGCAAGAAGAAGCTTGAGCAGGCGCGTCGCGACGGCAAACGCAACGGCGATGACTACGGCGATGTGGCCGGTCGTTCCAACCGCGGTCGCGGCGAGCGTCGCGGCGACGGCGAGCGTCCGAGCCGTCCCAAGCGCGGCGGCAAGACCCGCGTGCGCGAAGGCGTTCAGGCTCGCGTGGACGAGGCTGTTGAGAGCGTGGCCCGCGAGGTGGCTGCCGAGGAGCGCGGCGGTGCTGTCGAGCAGGCCCCGCGTGGCAACCGTGCCGAGCGTCGTGCCAAGCAGTTCCAGGGCGAGGCACATCGCCGCCGCCGCGAGGACGAGGATCGCGGTGGCCGTCGTCGTGTCGAGCGCGAGGACGAGGGCCGCGGTTCGCGCGGTGGCAAGCGCGGTTCGGGCGACCGCCGTCGTTCCGGTCGTGATGACGAGCGCGGCGGCCGTGACGAGCGTCGCGGCGGCGAGGGTCGTGGTGAGCGTGCTGCCCGTGGCGGTGAGTCCCGTGGCGGCAAGCGCTTTGAAGAGCGCGGTAGCCGCGGCGGCGAGCGTCGCGAGGGTGCTCGCGGCAATGGCGGCCGCGGCGGCGCTGGTCGTTCTAACGAGTTGCGCGACCGTCGTGACCCGCGTGCCAGCCGCGATCGTCGCGATGACTGGCGCAACTACGACGATACCCGCGAAGAGCGTCGCGGCGGGTACCGTGGTGGTCGCGGCGGCAACCAGGCCGGTTCCCGTGGCGGCCGCGCCGGCGGTCGCGATAACCGCGGCAGCTATGGCAACAGCCGTGGCGGCAAGCGTGGTAGCAGCTCCCGTCGTCCCGGTGACGGCGGCGGCAAGCGCAAGTAACATACGCATCGCCCGCTAGAGCGAGGTGAACCAAGGGTCCCGAGCAACTACGCTCGGGGCCCTTTTTGTTTGTCGTATCCGATCGCTAGTTCAAATGTGATTTCCTCGGGAATGCATCTAGAGGATGCCGTGGACCTGTTTCCTGCCATGCGGCAATGGGTCCCATGGGGTGCGCCGTGCATTTTTTGGAGTATTCTGCAGTTCGAGTTGTCTGCATACGATTCGGTATTGCCAACGGTGGCCTTCAGATATCCCTTATGAGCGTTTTGAGTTAGATTTCGCCGTTTTCCGGAGCAGGGGCGCGTCATTCTCGCCATGTCGGGACTTAAAATGATACGGCGCCCTACAGTTTTGCCCGCCCGCGGCGGTGCTGGCGCGGTCACGTTGCAGAATACTCCGTTTTTTGCACGGGCCAGGATGGGGTACCTCGGGAGAACACGGCGGTATCCCGTAAATATATACAATCTGTACCGTAATTTATACAAAACGAAGAAGCAGACAGCGTAGGGTGGGTGCATTGGGGTGCTTGGTGCATTAAAACGGGGACCCCACGTGCCGTATACTCTGGCTGGATGTGAAAACGGCTTGACGCGTTGCCAGGCGTAGGGGAGGGTGCCTCGATGAGCGTATTCGAAATTGTGTTTAGTCCGACGGGTGGAACGCGGAAGGTGTCTGGCCTTGTGGCCGGGGCACTGGGCAAGAATACCGTTACCGTCGATCTGACCGATAGCGGGCTAGATTTCAACGCTGTCTCGATGACTGAGGACGACGTGGCCGTAATCTCTGTGCCGGCGTATGCCGGTAGAATCCCGGCTGTGGTGGCTGACCGGTTGGGCATGGTGCGCGGCAACGGGGCTCGGGCTGTTTTGGTTTGTGTATACGGAAACC
>USMH01000193.1 GCA_900555745.1 uncultured Collinsella sp. | reverse complement strand
AGCTGCGGCAGGCCCACGTCCACGGCATGCATGCTCGCCTGCATATTGGACAGATTGCCGAGCGTGGAGCCGCCGGCCATATCGCTCTTGTTGGCAAAGGCCTGTGTGGGTACGTCGGCGTCATCGCAGATGGCCTGGAACACCGCGCGGCTAAAGGCATCGGTGCAGTAGTGCTGGTTGGCGGCTTCCTTAATGACAATGCCGCCGTTGAGCACCACCTGATTACGGGCATCGCACTTCTCGGCATGGTTAGGATGCACGGCATGCGCATTATCGCAGCTCACGAGCATCGAGGCGGCAAGGGCGCGATGGTACGACTCGTCGTCAAAGCCCAGTGATCCGTTAATGCGGCGTAGCGCATCGGCCAAGAACGTCGACATAGCACCCTGCTTGGTCTCGGAGCCAACCTCCTCGTTATCAAAGCAGCAGAAAACCGAGACGTCGTGCGCATTCTCGGCACCCAAAAATGCCTGCAGCGAGGTGTAGGCGCAGGCCAGGTCGTCGAGCTTGGGCGTCGAGATAAACTCGTCGGCCCAGCCCCAAATGCGCGCATCCTGACGATTGACCAGGAACAAGTCGCGACCCAGGATCTGCTCGGGCTCAACGTCCAGTTCGTCGGCGATCAGAGCATCAAAGTCGCCCTGCTTAAGGTCACCGGCGCTGATGAGCGGGCACAGGTCGACAGCGCGGTTGGGCGCAAAGCCCTCGTTAACGCCGCGGTTCATGTGGATGGCAAGGCTCGGGATAATAGCGACCTCGCGCTCGGTGGCAAGCAGGCGGCTCTCAATACGGTCGCCCTCGCGTACCAGCACGCGGCCCGCGAGTGCCAGCGGACGGTCGAACCAGGTGTAGTCGATCATTCCGCCGTAGGCCTCGGTGTTCAGGCGCAGCGTCTCGCCCGCGCCGTCGAGCTCGGGCACGGCCTTAACCTTAAACGTCGGCGAGTCGCTGTGCGACGCCGTGAGCTGAAAATGATAGTCGCCGGCAACGCCGTCCTCGCCCCACGTAGCAGCCAGGTCCTCGCCCACCTTAAAGGCAACGACGCTCGAGGTGTTGCGCTGCGTGTAATAACGCCCGCCCGGCTCGATGTCCCATGCCGCGTTCTCGGGCAGGTAGGTAAAGCCCGCCTCGTCGAGCTCGGCCATAATGGTCGCCGCCGTATGGAACATGCTGGGGCATGCCTCGATAAAGTCGATAAGGTCGTTGGCGGCCTCGATATCGTCGGCCGTCACGTGCGCGCGCTCGGGCGTTTCCTGATCCGTCATGCTCTCCCCTTTCGCTGGGTTGATGGTCCCCTCCAGCATACCCCGCCACGCCAGCGCCGCACTCTTCATTCCGTGCTTAATTCCGCGCCGCTCACCAACTTGAGCCATCATGCCCGCGTTCCTTTTGCGACAATTGCGCTAACAGGACGAGAGGAGCCGTCATGAAGCCACGTAACATTGCCATCGCCTGCGGTGTCGCGGGAGTCGCCGTCGGCCTTGCCGCTGCCACCGGTATCGTTTATCACAAGCAAATCAAGTCCGCCGCGTCGCTCAAACGCTTGACCGGCTACGCGGATGGCTATGACCTGTACGCAATCGACATCGCCTACGACTACGATCTTGATCGCATCATCGCCGCTGGCGTGCGCGACGACCAGGCCTACATCGATGCCGTGGTGGCGCAGGTGCTGCCCGGTGTGCCGGCACATGTCCAGGCGCCCCAGTTTGCCTGCAGCGCTTTTGTCGCCGTAGATGCCGAAGGCCGCGTGCGCACCGGTCGCAATTACGACTTTAAGGACGACACCTCGGCGCTGCTGGTGCGCAATCACCCACGCGGCGGCTATGCTTCCATCGGGTTTGCCGCCCTCAATAACCTGGGCGCCAACACTCCGCTTGACTCCATCACCGGACGCGCCGCGGCGTTGATGGGCCCGTTTGCCCAGCTCGACGGTGTTAACGAATGCGGCGTGTCCATTGCCGTACTCACTCTGGATTCCAAGCCCTGTGACCAGGACACGCAACGCCCCGTCATCAATACCTCGCTCGCCATCCGTCTGGTGCTCGACCGTGCCGCCACCACGCAAGAAGCTGTCGACCTGCTTTCCGCCTACGACATGCACGCCATGGCAGGACGCGATTACCACTTCTTTATCAACGACGCCGCCGGTGACGCGCGCGTAGTAGAGTGGGATCCGCGCGATCCGGACCGCGCTTTCAAAACGACTCCTGTACGCCAGGTTACGAACTTCTACGCCTGCTATGGCGACGAAGTGCTGCCCAACCAAAAAAATGGCGAGCTGGGCCATGGTAAAGAGCGCGCCGTCGCAATCGCCGATGTCCTTGATGCCCATGTCGGTGCCCAGGACGAAACGATTGTCTGGAAAGCCCTGCGTGCCGCAGCGCAAGAACCCAATCCGGAAGACATCACCAGCAATACGCAATGGTCGGTCGTCTTTGACAATACCGAACCCGCCGCCGCTATTACACTGCGCCGCCACTGGGGCGACGTCGACGCCTTCGCACTGTAAGGACCAGGCCCGTCGACCTTACGCTCGTCTGACGTTGCTTACATTTCCATACGCTTGAGCTAACACGTTTTACCCCCGCGTCAACAGTGTGCGGGGGTAAACTTATGCGCATGTTATAACTTGCCCGGAAGGATTCATCATGCTTAGGATCGGTCTTCTTACCAGTGGCGGCGACTGCCAGGCGCTCAACGCCACCATGCGCGGCATTGTCAAAACGCTTATGACCAATAGCGAAGAGCCTATTGAGATCTATGGTTTTGAGGACGGCTACCAGGGCCTTATCTACAGCAGGTTCCGCGTCATGACGCCCGCCGATTTTAGCGGCATCCTCACCCGCGGCGGCACCATCCTGGGCACGAGCCG
>USMH01000192.1 GCA_900555745.1 uncultured Collinsella sp. | reverse complement strand
AGGTCGAGCAGTTTTTTGCTCTCGGTCTTAAATTGACGCATGTGCAGTCCTTTCGCGCTACCCCCGTCCGCAAAAACGGCCCGGTTGCCCGAGCCGCATCGCAGACCTGCTATGTTCAGACTTAGATTTTATAACCCAATAGCGCGCATATATACATACGGAATCGAAAAACTGTATGTCCGAGCGCTCCAATGCGTCAATTGCCAAGGAGTGTCCCCAGCTGCCGGCAGAAAAGGAACGTCCCTATCTGCCATCTACGCGCTTGGCCATCCAGACATGGGGCTGGCCCTCGTCTTCGTAATCTACCGGGGCAATTTGCGTGTAGCCCGCCTTTGCATAGAGCGGCAACACGTATTCCTGCGCATGCAGCTTAATAAGCTTAGCGCCGGCATCGCGTGCACACGATGCACTGGCCTCGACGATCGCACTCGCCAGTCCGCGACGACGCATAGCCGGCAGCACGGCGACGCGCCCCATAATGTAGGTCTCCCCCGCCGCAACGCCTTCGTCCATGTCGCATGCCGGCAACACCGGGGCCTCTGCGTCAGCCACGCGCTCAAGCTCTTCGGGAAACACGCGCGAGCAACCGGCAAGCTCGCCGTCTACATAGAGCGTCACATGAATGCAGCTCTGATCCTTGTCGATAGCGTCGAACTCATTCTCGTAGCCCTGCTCGTCTATAAAAACGACGCGGCGCACCAACGCCGCGTCATCAAAGCATCCCGTCTTAAGTTGGATATCCATGGCTGCCCTTTCATTCAATGCGAACGTTAGGGACAGATATTAGCGAAAATGAGCTCCGCGCACGCTAAACTTCGCGCGAGCCTTCGCCAGGCAGTCGTAATGACCCACGTTATGGGCATCGCTCGCGATGAAGCTGTACAGGTTCTGATCGAACAGGCGCTGTGCCGGCTTTTTCTCGCGACCAAAGCGACCGCCGGCAATAAAGTCCGCCGAAGCCTGCAGCTTGCAGCCCATATCGACCAGGCGCTCCGCCACGCTTACATCCTTTTGAACCGCACGATAGCGCTCAGGATGAGCGATAATCACCTGGTAACCACGGCACTGCAAATCGTAAATCGTGTTCTCGTACTCTCTAAACGCATACGCATCGGCATGCGTCGAAAGCTCGAGCAGAAACTCGTTGGTCCCATCGAAATGCAAGTGCTCCGCGGCATCGATACCAAGCTCAACGAGCTTTCGATGGTTGACCTCGAAGCCCATCTGGAGCGGAAAACCGTCAGCGTTATCACGCAGCAGCTCAAAGGCATCCCACATCTTGTCGTAATCAAAATAGGGATCACGGCAGTGAGGAGTGCAAACGATTCTGGTTACACCGGCCCGCTTGGCAGCCTCGAGCATCGCCAAGCTCTCATCGAGATCGGCGGCGCCGTCGTCTACACCCGGCAAGATATGGCAATGAATGTCACGCATAGGTCAGCCTTAATCAACTAAACGTTTGCTCGGTTGGTGAAGATGCCTTTTTTTGAAGTCCCCTGATCGTCGGAGCCCTTCTTCACCTTCTTACCGTCCTTGGTGTAGTAGGAGTAGTAGTACTCGCTGGTCTCGGTCTCGCAGTAGTTCATAACGGTACCGATGAGCTTGACCTTCTCGGACTTCTTAAGCTGACCGATGGCGTTGAGCGCCTCCTCGCGCTTGGTGAAATCCTCACGCACAACAAAAAGCGCACCGTCGGTCAGACTTGCGATCTCGGCAGCATCGATGAAGGTGCCGACCGGGGGAGCATCAAAGATGACGTACTGGAACTTGGCGGACAGTGCCTTTACCAGCTTGGCAAAGCGGTGAGAGACGATGATGTCGGCAGGATTGGGAATATGCGGCTCGGCATCGAGGAAGTAGAAGTTCTTCTGACCCGTCTCGACAATCGCCTGGTCAATAGAAACCTGCTCGGAAAGGACTGCATAGAGTCCGCCGCGGGAGCGGACGCCGAGCATATCGGCAAGGGACCTGCGACGCATATCAGCCTCGACCAGCAGGACGCTCTTGCCGCTGGTGGCGATAGCCTGGGCAAGGTTGATGGAAACCGTAGACTTGCCCTCGTTGGGAATCGAGGACGTAACGGTGATGGTGCGAATGGGGTCGTCCACGCTCGCAAAGCGGATGTTGGCCAGAAGGGTCTTGGCGGCATTCTGTACAACGAGCTTATCGGTGTTCTTTGCCTTAGCCATGCCTATTTACCACCTTTCATAGCCGGAATTCGGCCAACAACGGGAATGCCCAGGAGCTCTTCTGCCTCTTCGGCACCGCGGATGCGGGTGTTGAGCATGTCTGCCAAAACGACATAGGCAACTGCGATAAAGATGCCCGCGAGGAACGCGACAGCAACGTACAGCATACGCTTGGGACCGCTGGGGGCTTCGGGGGTCTTGGCCTCGTCGATAACGTTGATGCTCTGGGCAGCGCCGACGTTCTGAGCGACCGTACTCACCGAGCTGGCCATGGCCTTTGCGACCTTAGCCGTCTCCTTGGCATCGGTGCCGGTAACCGAAAGCGTAATGACACGCGTGGTGGTCTCGGAGGAAACAGACACCTTGTAGTCATCCAGATCGGTGAGGCCCAGTTCATTGGCTGCGCCGCTCTTAACGCTATCGCTATCCAGCAGCGTGGCGATATCGTTGGAAAGCATCTGACTCGCCGAGAGATCGTTGTAGCTCATCTGACCGCTATCGTCGGTCTTGGCGAGAATGTACATGCTCGTCGTCGCGGTATAGGTGTTGTCCATCGCAACGAAGGACACGATGCCCATGGCGATCGCGCAGACCACCGGAAGGGTGATGACCAGCTTGAGGTGCTTTTTGAGCAGCTGGAACAGTTCGAGAAGGGTCATGCAGCTTGCCTTTCATTTCCCCAGTTCGGATTGACAAAACTGTCCGTATGTTATCGCATCTTTTTACCGAGACCAAACTCTATACATAAGAAACAGGCTCTCC
>USMH01000191.1 GCA_900555745.1 uncultured Collinsella sp. | reverse complement strand
AGAGCAGGGGACTCTTAATCCCAAGGTCCAGGGTTCGACCCCCTGACGGCCCACCCAAAGCATGTTAAAGCGACTGGCTTAGGCTGGTCGCTTTTTTGTTAACCTCGCATGGGGTCGAACACGAAAGGGCGCGGCCGCTTTCACAGATCGAGCCTACCCTGGGGATCGGTAAAACCGTCAGTACCCTCCTTGAGTTTCTTCTCGTCTGCCTTCACACGACGCTCGAGCTTTTTTGTATCCTCGGCAGGCGGTAGGTTCTCGGGGACAATTCCGCGGTCGATGAGGCTGCCACGCACGCTTGTGTTGTTCTCGACATGCTCTTGCTTGATCTGGTCCAGACCGTACAGGTCGTGTTCCTCGGCGTTGAAGGCCGTCATCGAGTTCGTAAGGTCCTTTGCTTTGATGAGGACATCGGCTAGCCTGTCCGCCAATGCCGCGCTCTTGGGTACGCCGAGCTGCTGCTTCATTTCCGCCGTGCTTCTGCCGCCGAATAACGCTCCATCGCCCTTCGACTTGATGATCGCGAATCCTTTGGAGTCTACGCCGCGTTTGAACGCAATACCCGAGAGCTGTTTCTCTGAATCGGATAGCGAGTGGCGCGCCTGCAAGCGCTGAATCTCTGCGAAGCGCTGCTCTATGAGCTCTTGGCGGCGCGTCTGGACGGCAAAGTATGCCTGCGCGAGCGCGATCTCCGGCTTGTTTGGATCTCCGTTTTGGGCGATTAAATAGCATGCGTAGCGCGTAAGTTTGTAGTCTTTAACCGCGCGAGCGGCGACACCGGCAGTTACCATTTTCGTGGTGTCACGAAAATGGGAATCAACTGGAGTTTTGTTTGTTTCGCACGAGACTTTTGCCCTCTTAACAACTTCGGCGAAGTTCTCCCATCGAGTGTACCCCATGGGTTCCATTAAATCGCGTGCGAGCCAATATTCAACGCCGTCTTCCACATTGGCGTAGCTATCAAGTTCGACACGCCACTTCTCGATATCTCTACTGACCATATCTCCTCCTCGCTGGTCTATTGTCTATGCGGGCTTTGCCCACTCTGTATTCAGAATAAGGATACGCTGCCGTGCGGACACGAATGGGCCCGTGCTGCTTCGAGCTCACGGGGCCCATGGATATCGATTGGTTGTGTTCTGCTTTAGATAGGTGTCCAGTATAATCCGCTCGATAGTGCGATCCGAGACTTTCGGTCCGCTTGCGCATGGCTTTGACCATTTCCCGTGCTAGTTGAATCTGCGATTGCAGGCGGGCGAGGGCTGCGACTTCGCTGTCCTGGGCTTTCTGTGTGCTCAAGGTCGTTGCCTCTGTCTTCAAGCCCTCAAGCTCGTGTAGTGCCTCGGATAGGCCCGTCTCGGTGCGGTTGATCATGCAATGGGTACTCATCGTGTGCTTAAGGCTGCGTGTCAAGCGTTCGGCGACTGTTGTGGCAATGCCGTACTGGGGGAGGGCGATATCCGCCTTCAGGGCTGTCTCAGGCTCTTTCTGCGCTGCAAGGGCTGCCGATGCGCCCGCGATACGTCCGAATACGATGCCGTTGGCGCTTGACAAGCCACCAATGCGGTCGGCGCCGTGCATGCCGCCTGTCGCCTCGCCGCAAGCGTAGAGGCCCTCAACGCCCGTGTGCGCGGTCTTATCGATCTTGATGCCGCCGTTAGCGGCGTGGGCATACATCGCAACGCGCATCTCGTCAGTCGGGGCGATGCCGTGCTCGTCTTGCAGCCAGGTGGCAAAGGTCTGCACAAACTCTGGGACATCCTCGCGGGGGAAGTCGTAGTGGAGTGCCAGGCCTTCGGCACCCGCCTGATCGATGACGAGATCGATAGCGCGGGAGGCCAAGCGTGACGTGAAGGGACCATATCCAGAGCGCTGCTCGAGCAGGTCGTCCAGCTTGTCATCATCGATTTCAACTGGCTGGTCGAACTTAACGTAGCGCCAGGTCTTCTCGTTAAAGACAAGGTTGCGCTTAGGCTCATTGAAGCCGGGCATCATCTGCATGAACTCTATATTGGTAAGGGACGCACCGTGTGCCCGTGCGATGGCCTGCGAGGAGCTGAGCACGTCGAAGGAAGTGAGGCTGCGCTCGAACAGTCCGCCCGTGCCGCCCGCAGCGATGATAGTGGCCTTTGCTGTAAAGGTCACAATGCGCTCGTTCGTTTGGTTGAAGAGCACGGCGCCGACAATCTTTCCGGTCGTGTCCTCAACAAGGTCGATAAGCTCGTGGTGGGGGAGTAGGCGAATGCCGAGAGACTCGACCTGGGCCATACATGCGTCCTCAAGGGGCTTGCGGGTGAGGCCGCGCCACATGCGCGTCTTATGGTCAAAGCAGGGGATAAACTGCTTCTGCTGAGCGCTCTCGGCGCTTTGTGGGCGCTGAAGCTCAACGCCAAGATCCTGCTCGAGCCATTGGATGGCCTGAGGAATACCGTGGACAAAAGTCTGGACGAGTGTAGGGTCGGCAACGCCACCGCCGACGGTCTGGATGGTGTCGATGAGGTCCTGTTCATCGTCTTCGTCGACGGGTCCAATAAGGCCGAGCCCCCAGGTTCCCGGGAAGAAGCTCGATCCGCTCATGGTCTTGCCGGCGCTTGCGACGGCAACGGTCGCGCCTGTGCGCGCCGCTTCGATGGCGGCACAAAGGCCCGCAATTCCGGATCCAATTACCAATACATCAGTCGATTCCATCTGATTCCTTTCTCGTCCGGCGCATTGTCGCATGGGTGATCGGCAAAGGTGTCACAAAGATTGGAGAAATCGGTAAAGGGCCAAATTGGAAGGTGGGCGTCGCCGATACCTTAACGCCCAATCGCGTCTTCTCAATAAGTTGCGGTGGAATAGTTCCTGTCTGGAAGGAAGGGGCGGCTGTTTAGGAACTATTTCACCGCAACTGAGGGAGGGACTAAAAAGAGCCGCTACCCGGTTGGGTAGCGGCTCCAAAGCTCAACTATATGAGCATCGCGCGGGCGCGATTAGGCC
>USMH01000190.1 GCA_900555745.1 uncultured Collinsella sp. | reverse complement strand
CCTGCTCGCACGGAGAGCACATTAAGTGCTCTCCGGCTCGTGCGGAACTCGCGATAAACCTTGTATACGCCCGCCCGCTCCCGAGGGGCTCCCGTCCCAAATGCGGAGCAAAGCTCCGCACACCAACTTTTTTCTTTCAGCTAAAGAACGCCGGAAATTCGACGCTGGCTTGTTAACCTTGCTGGACGTTGTCGACGCCAAACCAGCCCAGAAGCTATATCGATACAGAAAGGTCCCCGGACGGAGGGGCCGGATATAAGGTTTATCGCGAGTTCCGCACGCAAAGAAGGCCACTTAATGTGGCCTTCGTCTTGCGCAGGACTGTAGAGCAGGAAACCTTATATCCGGCCCCTCCGTCCGGGGACCGCGCCGTACCAGCTACAGCGTCATGTTTGGATCGGCGTCGACGTCGAACGGCGAGATTTCACCTCGGTCGAATTTACGGCGAGCGACCTCCGCGATCATGGCTGCGTTATCGGTACAGGCAGACAAGGGCGGCACCGTTACGCGAATCCCCTGACGTCCAAGCTTCTTGATCATCATCTCGCGCAGATGCGGGTTGGCCGAGACGCCGCCGCCGATGCAGTATTCCTTACATCCGGTAGCGTGCAATGCGTTTTTGGCCTTCTTGTACTGCACGTCAAAGACAGCCGCCTCAAACGAAGCCGCCAGATCGGGCAGGTGAATCGTGCGCCCGGCTTTGGTCTCTTGCTCGATGTAGAGCGTCACCGCCGTCTTGAGGCCCGAAAGCGAGAAACGATAGTCTCCCCTGCTGTTAAGCGCGCGGGGAAAATCGATCGCCTTGGGGTTGCCTGTCTCGGCCAGCTTGGAGATGATGGGGCCACCGGGATAGCCCAGACCCAACGCCTTGGCTACCTTGTCGAAGGCCTCGCCCACAGCATCGTCGAGTGTCTCACCAAGCACCTCGTAGTCGCCCCATGCCTTCACGTGCACGAGCATGGTGTGCCCGCCCGAGACAAGCGTGAAGATGAACGGCGGCTTGAGGTCGGGCTGCGCCAGCAAGTTGGCAAACAGGTGCCCCTCCAGATGGTTGACGCATACGAGCGGCTTACCGGCAGCGTAGGCAAAGCCTTTGGCAAAGGCAACGCCCACCACGAGGGCGCCCACCAGGCCCGGACCCTGTGTCACGCCCACGGCGGCAAGCTCGCTGGGGGCAATGGCTCCACCCTCAAGACCAAGCGATGCTGCGGCATCCTCGAGCGCCGCATCCACGACACTCACAATCACCTCAACGTGTTTGCGCGAGGCGATCTCGGGCACCACGCCGCCAAAGCGGGCATGAAAATCAATCTGTGTCGACACCTGGTTGGCCAACATATTGCCATCCGCATCGATAATCGCCACGGCCGTCTCGTCGCAGGAACTCTCGATAGCGAGCACTAGGCGGCGGCACTCAATTTCGGCACGCTCCCCCTCGGAGCGCCCAGGCGCAGGCAGCGGCCATACGCGCTGCTCTGCCGCCGTCGGCTCGGGCGAAGCATTGTCGACCGGAAGCACCAGGGGCAGCGGCGCCGTCATGACGATGGCATCCTTGCCGGCACCATAGTAGCCGAGGCGCCGTCCTGCCTCGGTAAAGCCCAGAACGTTATAAAGCGCGATCGCTCCCTCGTTGCCGTCCTCGACCTCGAGCGAAGCCGTGGTGCAGCCGAGCATCTGGGCATCATAGCTCACGTGCGACAGCAGCTTGCGGGCAATGCCCTCACGGCGATGTGCCGGGTCGACGGCGACATCCAGAATCTGCACATCACCGTCCACGACCATACCGCCGGCAAGACCCAGCAACTGACCGTCGTCGTGCGCCACCCACCAGCTACGCGGCGCAGCGACGTCCTCGCCCAGTTCGGACAGAAACATGCCCGGCGTCCACGCCTCGTGTCCGGCACCTTCAAAGCAGGCAGCCTCCAGCGCGCTCGCGCCCTCGGCATCCGCCGCGCCCATGGGACGGAACTGCAGATGACGACCGGCAAGCTCATCGGCAACGCCCGTAATTTCGCTCTGCGCACTCTCGGCAAGACCAAGACGCTTGCGCTCGTTTTCCTCGGCATCCGAAAGGCGCGTGTAAATCGGCAGGACGCGGGCCGGATCGCCGTCACCCGCAGCGTGCGCGAGCAGCAACCCCTCGCCCGAAGGCCACCACAAGCCGCGCTCTACGCAGCGAGCGACCTCATCCTCGCCCAGCAGCTTGCCATAGCGCACGAGACCGTCGCCAGTCAGCTGAACCTGGTCCCAGTCCGCGGCTTGGCGCCACTCATCAAGCGCCACGGCAGCCTTGACCACGTGCTCGCGCTCAAACTGACGCTCGGGGCCCTCGTCGCCCAGCACATACAAAGCCGGATACACCTCGCCGCGCATGGCATCGGCCAGAATGCCGAGTTTGCCACGCACGCCAGCCTTCCACGCGGTCCATGCGCAGGCATCGAGCGTCGACACACCCAACAGCGGCACGTTGGCGCCGCGCGCCAAGCCCTTGGCGGTGGAAATGCCGATACGCACGCCGGTAAACGAACCAGGACCGCGACCGACGACGTAACTGCCCACGTCAGCACGGTCCATGCCAACCTGAGCAAGCACACTGTCGACGGTATTCACGAGCTCCACATTGGCATGGCGACGGCACATATGGTCGCCACTCACCAGCTTCGCCTCGCCCGTCTGCCCATCAATCCAGCTTGCCGCGCAGGCAAGCATATCGGTCGAAGTATCGAGCGCCACCACCAGCGCGTAATCGTTATGCAAGCTCATCTTGTACAGCCTTATCAATCAAATCGGATAGCTCCGCTGCGCGTTCGCCGTGCGCCTCGAGCGTTATCGTTCGCACGTCGCTATCGTTCTCATCACGCTTGAGCGTCACCGAAAGATACTCATCCGTCAGCTCGTCCTGGAATTGTTCGCCCCATTCCAGCAGGCAAGCACCCTCATAGCCCAGCACATCGAAAATGCCCGTATCCTCGAGCTCGTAGGCATGCT
>USMH01000189.1 GCA_900555745.1 uncultured Collinsella sp. | reverse complement strand
CTTTATTGCAACGGAGTACAATGGGTAACGTTTAAGTTCAACTTGAAGTTTTAGTCGTGGCATCGGGCTTCGGCCGTAATGCAGGGAAAGGCGTTCCATGGCGATCTATGTGACATCTGATGCTCACGGGCACGTGCGCGCGCTGGACGAGGCACTTTCCAAGATCTCGCTGACGTCCGACGACACGCTGTATGTGCTGGGCGACATGATCGACCGCGGTCCCGATCCGGTCGGTGTCATCAATTTGGTGCGGTCGCTGCCCAACGCTCGCGTGCTTAAGGGCAACCACGAGCAGATTATGCTCGACGCGATCATTGGCCAGGACCCGCTCGATGCCGAGACCTGGGATATCAATGGCGGTTGGACCACGCGCCAGCAGCTCAACGAAATTGAATTTGAGGCATACGAGGAACTGGTGCGCTGGGCTGCTGCCCTGCCGCTCTATGCGGTGGCAGAGACTGCTGAGCGTCCGTATCTGCTGGTGCACGCCGGCATTCAGACCGAGGCGGCGCGTGCGTTTCTGCTTGAGCATGGTGTCGATTGCGGCGACGGCAGGGGAGCGGTCGATGCCGATCGCGAGTTACTGCAGCAAATGCTCGCCGTGCAGTCGTCCGATGACCTGCTGTGGATTCGCCATGGCTATTGGGATGCCCCGACGGGGCTGATCTCTGCCGAGGGCAAGGGTCCGGTCGTGGTGAGCGGCCACACGCCCACGGTGTCGCTGGGGCGTTATTGCGAGGTCGGCGGCCTGGCGGGGCTCGATGAGGAGTCGGGCCGCGGGCAGATTGTGCGCCTTGGTGGCGAGGATACCGCCGGTGTGCCCGATCGCATCGATATCGACTGCGCGGCGGCCACGGGCTCCGAGTTCGGCCGCGTAGGCATCCTGCGCCTGGACGACGGGGCAGAGTTCTACGCAAACATTCTTCCTGGCGAATAACCTTGTTCCGCCGTTCTACCGAACGGTGGTCACGTTGACGCTGCGCAGCCCCGAAGCACTCCATCTTGTCGCTCAAACCGTCGCTCGCGTACAGAAGTACGCGTCGCTCCTCTTTCGCGCCAACCTGGGGCACTTCGAGGCTGCTCGCTGTCGGTGCCAAAACATCGACGTTTCTTTTCTTCAAATTGATTCGAATTAGGCGCCGTATGGGTTCCGGTCGCGCTCGATGCGCTGGCGAATGTGGGCGTACTCGACAATCAGCAACACCAGCAGTAGGGCCATGATAGCCAGGTAGCTTACGACGGCACCCATCAGGCCCAGCAGGTTGATCAGGATCACCGGGAGCACTACGCTCGTGGCGAAGCAGATCAGGTAGATCTTGGTGACGTCGCCGGCGTGGCGCAGCACCGTGATAATGGCGTAGATAAAATCGATGGCCGCAGTAACGCCGCCGGCGACGACCATCAGCAGCGCCAATGTGCGGTAGCGCTCAAAGTTGAGGCCGTACATAAAGCTCATGAGGGGAATGCCGGGGCCGGCCATAAATGCGGCGCACACGCCGGTGATGGCCACGATTAGTGCCATAACGGCGACAATAATAAGGTCAAAGCGCCTACGCTGACGCGGGTTCGCCCAAATGCCCGACAGACGCAAAAGCTGCGGTTTATAGACAAATCCGATGCTCAGCAAAATAGCCTGCGCCGGAAAGAACAGGGCATTAAAGTACAGCTGGTATTTGTAGGCCAGCGCGCCTTCCATCACAAACTTGGGCATGCTCTCGATAAGGTTGAACAAAAAGAGCGCGCCAAAGAGCGGGGCGCATTGCGCAAAGAGGCGGCCGACTTCGCGTAGGCTTACGCGACGCGATTTTTCCGTTTCGAGTAGGGCGAGCGGGGCGGTGACCAGCACAAGCGAGGCGATGGCGGTGACACCCATGGCCATGGCCGCGATGGGCATGCTGCGCGTAAGGAACAGCGCCGCGCTAAACACCACGATGACGCCGGCGGAACGCAGCGTTTGGCTCATGCCGGCCAGGTAGAGTTTATCGGCCTGCTGCAGGCGGGCCTCGTACACGTCCGCAATGCCGTCGATCACCTTATACAGGTAGACGCCCAGGCCGATTGTCGCCATGTGCGCGTCGTAGCCGCGGGCGCTGCTGTACATGAGGCCGCAGCCTAGGGCGAGTACTCCGCAAAGCCAGCGATTGAGCTGGTAAGAGGCAAAGGACGTCTTCTCGTCGATGTCCGAGACCTGAAAATTGCGCACGCCGTAGTTGCACGCGATCATGATGAGCGTGCCGGTGACAAAGGCGATGGAGAACTTACCGGCTTCCTCGGCGCCCACAAGCTGCGTGGACACAATGGTGAGCAGCGGAAACGTCATGCCCCATACGGCGGTGCCGAGGGTGTTCCAAAGATAGTCGCGACTGGTGGCGTGCTCTTCGTATTCGGCTTCCTGCGTGGAGAAGCCGCCGCCGTAGACAGCGCCGAGTAGGCGGTTCCACCAGGCATTGACCATGCGGTGGATGGGGCCGGGCTTGCGATCCCGCTCGCGCCGGCGACGTGTGGCTTGGCCGCTATCGGGTCCGCCGGCGTTGCGCTGGCTCAGCTCCTGGATGCGCGCGAGCTCTTCGGCCGTGTGGGAGGCGGGGAAGAGGCCGTTCTCGATGCGTCCGCCTTGGGCCTTTGCGGTGCCGCTGCTCGCTACGGCGGGATCGGCCGCGCCATTGCGGCGGGCGATGGCGCGGCGGATGCTATCGAGGGGCGAGATGCTCAAAGTCGAGTCCTTTCTATTGCTGCGTTCTAGTATAGACGCGACGGTGTTCGCTCGTGTTTTTGAACAGGTTGTTCAATAATTTCGGCGGCGCCGTTCAGTAGTCGGCACTTGGAGACGTTCCTTATGTGCCGGCATCCTGGGGCACTCCATGGCTGTTGCCTGTTCAAGAGTGTCCCCAACGACCAGTCGTTTAAGAACGTCCATTACAGTCGAAATTGTCAGCCCGGGACCGTCTCGGGCTACGATTGAGGCGCGCCCAGAACGGGCCGCCGACCGGGCGCCCGCGC
>USMH01000188.1 GCA_900555745.1 uncultured Collinsella sp. | reverse complement strand
GCGTGTAGCCCTCCATGTTCATAAGCAGGAAGCGGCTGGCATTCCAGATCTTGGTCACAAACGACTTGGCCTGCTCGGTGCGCGGGCTGTCGATGAGCTTCTTGGTCTTCTTGTCGATGTTCGCGTCAAACTTGACGTCCTGGTTGTTGGTGCACAGCGTCAGCAGGTTGAAGCGCATGGCGTCGGCGCCGTACATGCCAATGAGGTCCATAGGGTCAACACCGTTGCCCTTGGACTTGGACATGCGGCTGCCGTCTTTGGCAAGGATCGTCGGGTAGATGACGACGTCCTTAAACGGCACCTCGTCCAGGAAGTACAGCGAGCTCATGACCATGCGGGCGACCCACAGCGCGATGATGTCGCGTGCGGTGACGAGCGCCGTCGTGGGGTGATGGCCCTCGAGCAGCTCCGGCTTTTGCGGCCAGCCCTGCGTGGCGAAGGTCCACAGCTGCGAGCTGAACCAGGTGTCCAGCACGTTCTCGTCCTGATGCACATGATGGCCGCCGCACTTGGGGCACACATCGGTGTCCTCGGTAAGAGCGTCCTCCCAGCCGCAGTCCTCGCAGTAGAACACGGGGATGCGGTGGCCCCACCACAGCTGGCGGCTAATGCACCAGTCCTTAAGGTTCTCCATCCAGGTGGTGTAGGTCTGCGTCCAGCGCGCGGGGTGGAAGGTAACCTTACCGGAGTTAACGGCGTCAAGCGCCGGCCCCTTGAGCTTGTCAACGGCCACAAACCACTGCTCGGACAGCCACGGCTCAAGCGCGGCGTCGCAGCGGTAGCAGTGCATGACGGAGTGATCGAGGTCCTCGACGTGATCGAGCAGGTCGTGCTCCTCGAACCACTTGATGACGGCCTCGCGGCACTCGTCGCGGTTCATGCCGGTGAACTCGCCGTAGCCCTCGACGACCACCGCGTGCTCGTCGAAGATGTTGATCTGCGGCAGGTCGTGGGCCTGACCCATGGCATAGTCGTTGGGGTCGTGAGCAGGCGTTACCTTGACGAAGCCAGAGCCGAAATTGGCGTCGACATGCCAATCCTCAAAGATGGGGATCTCGCGGTCGACGATGGGAAGCTTGACGGTCTTACCCACAAAAGCGGCCTTCTCGGGGTCCTTCGGGGAAACGGCAACGCCCGTGTCGCCGAGCATGGTCTCGGGGCGCGTGGTGGCGACGACGATGTAGTCCTGGCCGTTGACCGGCTCGGTCAGCGGGTAGCGCAGGTGCCACAGGTGGCCCTTCTCGTCCTTATATTCGGCCTCGTCGTCCGAGATGGCGGTGGTGCAGTTGGGGCACCAGTTAACGATACGCTTGCCACGGTAGATCAGGCCGTCGTGGTACCAATCGCAGAAGACCTTGCGCACGGCCTGTGCGTAATCCTCGTCCATGGTGAAGCGCTCGTTGTCGAAGTCGACGGAGCAGCCCATGCGCTTGATCTGCTCGACGATGATGCCGCCGTACTCGTGGGTCCAGTCCCAGCAGGCGTCGACAAACTTGTCGCGACCGATCTCCAGGCGGCTGATGCCCTCGCTCTTGAGCTTCTTGTCGACCTTGGTCTGCGTAGCGATACCGGCGTGGTCGGTGCCGAGCACCCAACGCGTGGACTTGCCGCGCATGCGGGCCATACGGATGATGGCGTCCTGGATGGAGTCGTCGGTAGCGTGACCCATGTGGAGCTTGCCGGTAACGTTGGGAGGCGGAATGGTGACGGTGCAGTCGCCCACGCCCTCACGGCGCTTGTAGTAGCCGCCGTCGAGCCACTTCTGCAGGATCGCCGGCTCGTTGGTCGACGGATCGTAGTTCTTGGGCATTTCTTCCATATATCTCTCCCTTGCCCGTCGGCGTGTCCGCCTGCTTGGTTTTCGCTCGGTCAGGTCCTGACTCGCACGAAGAGCACATTAAGTGCTCTTCGGCTCGTGCGGAATCTACGAAAACCAAGCAGGCGGACACGCCTTAGGTATCGATTACTTCAGTCTGAAGGTACTAACTTGACAATCTCACAGAATAGCACAGGCATACCTGCCGAAAAGGGACAGGTTTATTTTGGTAGGTTTTATCAGGGGAAACGACATTTGCCCATATAAAACCGACCAAAATAAACCTGTCCCTAAATGGCAGGCCCCGCGGTGGTTGCCGCGGGGCCAGGATTCAAGCTATTTACCCGTAGATGCGTTGGGGCTGTTCTTCGCCCTTTACGGAGGCTTCGGTCACGATGACCTTGGTAACGCCCTCCTCGCTGGGGAGGTCGAACATCGTCTGCTGCAGCACGTCCTCGCAGATGGAGCGCAGGCCGCGGGCACCGGTCTTGCGGGCGAGTGCCATGCGGGCGATCTCGTGCAGGGCGGCGTCCTCAAACTCGAGCTCAACGTCCTCGAGCTGGAACATCTTACGGTATTGACGTACCACGGCGTTCTTGGGCTCGGTCAGGATCGACACCAGGTCATCCTCGTCGAGCGCCTGCGTCTGGGTGACGACGGGCGTACGGCCCACGAACTCGGGAATCATGCCAAAGGCGTTGAGGTCCTGCGGGAGCACCTGACGCAGCAGGTCGTTCTCGTCGACCGAGGTGGGGCCGGCGATCTCGGAGTTAAAGCCCACGCCCTTGTTGCCCACGCGATCGGCGATGATCTTGTCCAGACCCACAAAGGCACCACCGCAGATGAACAGGATGTTGGTCGTATCGATCTGCAGCAGCTCCTGCTGGGGATGCTTGCGGCCGCCGGTGGGCGGAACGCTGGCCACCGTGCCCTCAAGGATCTTAAGCAGCGCCTGCTGAACGCCCTCGCCCGAAACATCGCGGGTAATGGAGAGGTTCTCGGCTTTGCGGGCGATCTTGTCGATCTCGTCCACGTAGATAATGCCCACCTGAGCGCGCTCAATGTCGCCATCGGCAGCATTGATGAGCTTGAGCAGGATGTTCTCCACGTCCTCGCCCACGTAGCCGGCCTCGGTAAGCGCGGTGGCATCGGCGATGGCAAACGGCACCTCGAGGATGCGCGCGAGCGTCTGGGC
>USMH01000187.1 GCA_900555745.1 uncultured Collinsella sp. | reverse complement strand
AGTTAAGCCACGGATACCCCGCCTCCAGCGGATACGGGTTCGCGCCAAAGGTCAACACGTCGCAGTCCTCGCGCTCAAAGGCATCGACGATCACGCGGCATGCATCGGGCGTAAAGCGGTCGTCGGAATCCAAGAACGCGACAATAGGCGCCGTGGACGCGGCGATGCCTGCATTGCGCGCGCTCGACAGGCCCCCGTTCTCCTTATCGACCAGCGTAAAGCGCGCATCCTTTTCGCAATAAGCGGCCGCAATATCTCGCGAGCCATCCGGTGAGCCATCGTTGACCAGCACGCCTTCCCAATCGGGCATGTCCTGCGCAAGCAGGGAGTCCAGGCACCAGGCCAGGCACTCCTCCACCTTATAGATGGGAACGACAACGGAAATCTTGGGGGTAGTCATAGCCAAGTGCTCCTACTGTGCGGCCGGCACGTCATCGGGATGCGGATTATCGCCGTAGGTGCGCTGATACGTCAGCACGCGCCAGACCAGCGGCAGGCCGCCAATCTTAAAGTAGTGCTTAAACGTATTGAGCTTGCCGGGCTTCTTAAAGTCAAAGCGCGAATCGATATAAGCACGGGGCGACTTGACCATCAGGCGCAAGTCGGTCTCGCCGCGCGGATCGAACAGCGACAGATCAAAGCGACCGGCATCCCAATCGGCCTTGAGCTCGGGCGAAGCCTTCTCCCAAAACTGCTCGCGCAGCTCATCGACCAGACGCTCGTCATTCCAGCGATACGTATCGACCTTCATGCGCATTAAAATGCCCTGGAGCTGAACCTTGAGCTCGGGACGTTCATCCAAAAAGCGCTGCATCTCGGCGTATTCGTCGCACACGCAAAATACCTTGTTGGGCGAATTAACTGAGCTCTTCTCGTTGTCTTGGCGATAGCACAAAATGGGGTCCGCGATAAACGCTGCACGCTCGGCGCATGCCCAAACCTTAAAGTTAAAGCCTGCGTCCTGATACGAGGCGCCCGGCGTGGGAAGGAACCGAATCTGATTGTCGTTGAGGAACTCGCGCCGATAGATGGCCGACCAAATGGAAGGTTTGCGGTAGAAGATGCCCGGGCGATCGACGGGGCGATACGCGGCGCCCGTCATATACTCGCCGATGATCCCAAACAGCTCACGGCGCTCGCTGGGCGTGGACCAATACAGATAAAAGTCGCCCTTTACCACATCGGCATGCTCAGCATCGGCCTTGGCGACCAGCTTTTGGAGCGAATCCTCAAACATAAAGTCGTCGGACTCAAGAATGCCCACGTACTCACCGCGCGCCATCTCCAGACCGCGGTTCATCGAGTCGCCGTAGCCGCTGTTGGCTTTGTCGATCATCTTTACACGGGGGTCGCGCTCCATGTACTCGCGGATGATATCCGGCGAGCTATCGGTGGAACCGTCATTGATACAGATGATCTCGATGTCCTTGAGCGTCTGCGCCACGGCGGAATCGAGGCACTCGCGCAGATAGCGCTCGACATTGCAAATGGGGACAAGCAGCGAAACTTTAGGGGTATCAGAGTTCTGCAAGAGAACCTCCTGTTGAATAGCGTGTAACAGGGTTATTTTAGCAGCCGGGTTGCGGCGGGCGGCAGCGCTTGGAATTAGATAAAGCGCTCCAGACAGGCTTTGAGACCGCGAGTCGAAAGATAGAACAGCGTGGCGTCTGCCATCGAAACGCCCGAGGTCGCCGCAACGAGCTTGTGGGCAACACGCCGAACGGCGCCCTTAGCAGGCATATCCGCCCACGCCGTTCCCAAAAACGTCGTGAGATCCATGTTGACGCGAGCCGCCACGCGATGGAAACCATCGGCATCCAAGCGCGCCAGGTCGAACACAATTAGGTCTAAAAACCAAGTTATCAGCTCGCCGGGGCACAGGTCCAAAAGACCGTAGGCCGCCCAGTCCTCCAAGACCTCCTCGAGCATCCTCATGTGGGCGTCAAGCTTTTTGGCGCGAGCATCGGCACTGTTGAACTCGTGCGTCGCCGATTCACTCTCCATCACGTAGTGGTAGAACTTGTCCGGCATGACGACGGTCTTGCGGGCAAGCGCATAAGCCGCAAATTGGAAGACGACGTCCTCGCCCAAAGCCAAACCGGGGGCGAAGCGAGTGCCTTCGCGATTGAGCAGCTCGCGCGAAAAAGCCGCACGGCAGGCATAGGGCTGCGCATTCGAATGGAACAGCAGTTGGGGATCACGGGCGCCGAAGGTACCGGCTTTGGGGCTCATGAGTTGCTGGACGCGTTTGGGGGCAGCATCGGCAGGTTCACAGACGCCGCCAAAAACGGCGACCTCGGCATCCGCAGACTCCATGACATGCAACACGCGCTCGACCGTCTGGGCATCGATGTAATCGTCGGCGTCCACAAAAAAGACGGTCTCGCCCTCGGCGGCATCGATACCGGCATTGCGAGCACACGAGACACCTGCGTTTTCCTGGTCAATCACCAGTACGCGATCGTCGGCCTGCGCGATCTGGCGCAACACGTTCAACGAATCATCGGTCGAACCGTCGTTGACGCAGACAACCTGAATCGAACGCTCAGACTGGGCCAACAGCGAATCGAGGCATCGCTGAATGGAGCGCGCAGAGTTGTAAACGGGGACGACAATGGTAGCTTTAGGACACGAGGCCTCTCCCATGCCGGCCTACCCCCTCAGCGATTCGATGAGGAAAGCGGCGACCACGCCTGGGCCTCCAACCGAGGCGTAATACTTAGCACGCCCCAAAGCACCATCCGTCGCAAAACTCGGATGCTCGTCAACCCAGCCCTCAGGATCTTTGAGGATGGCAGCGAGATTCGCGCGCTTCCACGGCTTGAGGTCGTCAAGCGAAAACTCCCCCGCGCCCAAGGCCGCTTGGAACTCCTTGGCCATCTGCACCAGGAACTCCTTATAGAACTTAGGCGCCAGGCGCACGTAGTTCCACATGTACGAATCGTACTTAATGAGCTGATTGAACTTGAGCATGCGCGCGACGTCATCACTTACGTGGTCGCGGGCATAATC
>USMH01000186.1 GCA_900555745.1 uncultured Collinsella sp. | reverse complement strand
ACTATCACCAGTTCGACTACTAAGAGCAAATAACGTTTGTGTAATTGGGCCCCGCTCCTATATGGAACGGGGCCCCGTTTGGGTTGGAGAGTAATTATGAGCTACCCCCAGCTTGCCGTTATGAATATCAGCCATCGCTACTTTGATCTTGAGGAGTTCTTTTCTTCGGCGTCGGCTTCGGGCTACACGTGTTGCGAGCTTTGGACCGGGGCGATGCATCTGTATGTCGATTGCCATGGATACGATTCGCTCGAGCAGGTGCGGGAGCTGTCGCAGCGGTATGGGGTTCGGATTGTGGGACTTTGTCCCGAACAGAACAACCCCAAGCCGTGGAATATCGCGGCGCGCGGGAATGAGGCGCGTACCCGCACGCTCGCGTACTTTAAGAACGTTGTGGATATCGCGGCGGAACTTGGAGCCGAGCAGGTCATGGTCTCGAGCGGCTGGGCATTTTTGAACGAGCCGATCGAGGGCGCGTGGGGTCGCAGCGCCTCGATGCTGCGTGCGATTGCCGAGCATGCGGGAGAGCGCGGCGTGCGACTGGTACTCGAGGCCCTACAGCCGGTTGAGTCGATGATCGTGAACTCGGCGGCCGACACGAAGCGCATGATCGAGGCAGTTGATCATCCAGCACTTAAGGCGTGTCTGGATATAGGCGCCATGGCGGTGGCGGGGGATACCATCGACGATTATTTCGATCTGCTTGGCGATGATGTCGCCCACGTGCATTTTGTCGATGTTGCGGCAGATGGCACGACGCATCTTGCCTGGGGTGACGGCGACCGCGATATGCGCGCCGACCTGGATAGGCTGGTGGCGCGCGGCTATCGCGGAGTTGTTTCGGCCGAGACCTATGACTGGCGCTATTTTGCCGACCCCGCAGCTGCCGATGCGCAGGTAATGGCAGAGTATCGTCGTGCGATTGGCGCCTAAGTGGGACAGGGCGCCGAGCTGGCGTTTGGCGAATTTTAGTTTGGCGCTCTCTGAGAAATGGGACAGGCTTTCCGCTTGGAGCCCAACCGGAAAGCCTGTCCCGGAATGAGCCTCCAGAATGGGATGTACTTTCCGTATGCGGTCCTATCCGGAAAGTACATCCCATTCCAAGCCCAAATTCCGGGACGCACTTTCCGCTGAAGACCTCAACCGGAAACCGCATCCCGTTCTGGGCTGTAATTTCGGGGCGCAGTTTCCGCCAGAAGTCTCAACCGGAAACCGCATCCCAGTTTTTGGCTGGCGGGCGGGATGTGCCTCCTCCATTGTTTCCAAATGAATACGCTGTGAGCCGAGGGGGACGGTTCTCCCCGCAAGCACTCTAGTATGCTAAAGTACCCAGAAGACCGGCGGAGCTATGCCGGTCTTTCGTTCTATATGAAACGCAGTATGAGGAGGCTCACCAGATGACGGCCACACCGTGGGGATTCCGGGACATATTGCCCGAGGAGGCTCAGGCGCGCGAGGAGATCGCATGTACGGTGAAGGGCTGCTTTAGGGAGCATCATTACCTTCCGGTCGAGACGCCACTGCTCGAGGACAAGGGCTCACTCGAGGAAGGCGGCCGCATTGCGGACACGCCGTTTAAGCTCTTTGACGATGATGGCCGCCTGCTGGTGGTCCGTCCCGACAATACGCTACCGATCGTGCGCCTGGTTTCGACCCGCATGCGTGCGGCCGACCTGCCCCTGCGCCTTCGCTACGAGGCGCCGGTGGTTCGTGAGTGCCAGCGCAATGCCGGCGGCTCGCGTCAGTTTACGCAGCTGGGCTTTGAGCTTATCGGTGCGGGCGATACCGCGGGCGATGTCGAGATCGTCTCGCTCGTGGCCGAGGCCGTGCGCAAGCTGACACTGCCCGATGCGCGCATTATCGCAGGTAGCGTGCGTCCGTTTAAGGAGCTGCTCGCGGCATGCGAGGATCGCGAGCTGGCCGCCGAGGCCCTGTGCTGCGTGCACGCCAACGACTTTGTGGGCCTCGATGCCCGCGTGGCGGCAAGTGCGGAGTCCGATGCCGTCAAGGCCGCCATTAGCGAGCTGCCGCGTCTGCACGGCGGTGCCGAGGTGCTCGACCGCGTGGACGCGCTGCTGGAGGCCGCCGGTATCGTCGCGCCGCTGACGCGCGAGCTGCGTGCCCTGGTTGAGGGCTTGGCACCCGAGGACGCCCAGGTGCTGTCGTTTGACTTCTCTATAATGAATTCTTTCGATTACTACACGGGCCTGGTCTTTAAGGCCTATGCCGGCGGCCTGCCCGATCCGGTCGGTTCGGGCGGACGCTATGACTCCATCTTTACCGGCGCATTTGGCAACGGCATCGAGGTGCCGGCGGCGGGTTTCGCCTTTTCGCTCGAGCGTCTGGAGGCCGCGCGTACCTCGGCCGAGGACGCCGCTTCCGATGGCGATCACGCCGCGGGCCGTGGCGCCGAGGGTCCGCTGCGCATCGCCGTGCCCAAGGGCTCGCTTAAGGCCGACACGCTCGACGTGCTCGAGGCCGCGGGCCTGGACGTCTCCGAGCTGCGTGACCCCGGCCGTCACCTGATCGTGCGCGGCCGCGACACGCGTGCCGGCGAGGGCGCGGTCGGCGATATCGAGTTTGTCATCGTGCGTCCCAGCGATGCGCCTGCCTTTGTGGGTTGCGGCGGTGCCGATTGCGGCATCTGCGGCTGGGACTCGCTCATCGAGGCAGACCTCAACCTGCTGCAGCTGGTCGACCTGGGCTATGGCCTGTGCACCTTTATCGAGGCGGAGCCCGCACGGCGCGCCGGTCAGGCCGAGCGCAACTATGCTCGTCGCGGGTCGCTTCGCGTGGCCACCAAGTATCCGCGCATCGCGAGCGCCTGGTATGCCGAGCGAGGCGTGAACGCCGACATCGTTTCGCTGCACGGTAACATCGAGCTGGGCCCCATCGTCGGCATGACCGATCGCATCGTGGACATTACCGCCACGGGTGCCACGCTACGCGACAACGACCTGGTCATTACCGGTCGCATCATGGACTGCACGGCCCGCTTCTTTGTCAATCCGGGTGCCGCGCGCCTGGATCCGCG
>USMH01000185.1 GCA_900555745.1 uncultured Collinsella sp. | reverse complement strand
TCCAAAACCCAACCAAACGCCGACCAAACACTGACCAAATGCTTGACCACAAAGGGCCAAATATGAACAAGAAAGGCAAGAATACACCTATGAACAGCGCAAACGCTAAATTCGCCGGAGGTCCCTATCTCCACAATTAAGGGGCTCGGAGGCCCCTTAAAACACGTCTATTCCATAGAATCGAGCACGTAGACAATGCGACCCAGTGCCTCAGCGACCGCATGGGCACGGACGCATGAACGATCGCCCTCATAGTGACAACGAATGGAGTCCACGACCGGCGCTCCCCCATTGGCCGAGCGATACGACCAGCCAATATAAAAGGTTCCAGCCGGATCGTCCTCGGTGGCTCCACCGGGGCCGGCATAGCCCGTCGCGCTCACGGCAATATCGCTCTGGTACAGTTCCAGCGAACCGGCAGCCATCTCGCGCGCCGTCTGGTACGACACCGCGGTATAGCGGTCGAGCGTCTCTTGCTCAACTCCGAGCACGCGATGCTTAATCTCGTCGCAGTACGTTACCGCACCGCCGCGCAGCACCGCCGAGGCACCGGGGATATCGGCGATCGTCGAGGCGATCATGCCCGCTGTTAGAGATTCAGCCGTCGAAACCGTCACACCACGAACGCTTGCACGCTCGACGATATCGGCTGCGAGCTCTTCATTGTGCGCGGCAATCTGCTCAAATGATTTCGTCATGCCCACCAGGACCTAGACCGAAAAGACGATCTTGCGGCAGTTCCAGAAGTACTGAGCGCCCGAGATAACGGTCAGGATAACGGCCACGGCGTACAGGAAGCGTGAGACGCCATAGAGACCGAGCAACAGCTCCGCAGGCCCCAACTGGAGGCCGGTCATCGCAAAGACGCACAGGTAGCCGCAGATGGAGACCATCGTGGTCGCCGTCTTGTACTTGCCAAGCTTATCGGCCGCGACAACCACACCGGCCGCACTCGCGACCATGCGCAGGGCGCTCACCAGCAGCTCGCGGAACAGGATGATGAACACCGACCACACGGTTACGGCTCCAAAGTCCAAGAACAGCAGCAGGGCCGAGAACACGAGCAACTTATCGGCGATGGGATCCAAGAACTTACCGAAGTCGGTGATCTCGTTGCGCGAACGAGCCAGGTAGCCATCAACCTTATCTGTACACGACAGGATGACGTACAGAATAAAGGCGGCGGCGGCAAGCGGGCCGTCGAAGGTGCTCCAATCCGTACCGGCAACGCTCGTGTGAGACAGCGCCGACACGATCATGAACACTGGAATGAAGACGATGCGCACGCACGTCACGATGTTGGCGGGCGTCCAGACACTCGTCAGTTCCTTATTGCTCTCGTTAGCCACGACGCTCTCCTACTCCACAACATGACCGATAAGCTCATAGCAGAAGCTATCGGTAAACTCGACGGTCAGAATATCGCCCACGGACGCCTCGCTGGCGTCCAGATGCACCGCGCCATCGGAATCGGGCGCCTGGAACCAGGCATGGCCGATCAGCTCGGCGCCATCCTCGGTCTCTTCGATACCGTCGACGATTACCTGGGCGCGCTCGCCCACATGTGCGGCGGTGGCGGCAAAACCGAGCGACTCGGCCAGGTCCATGGCCTCCTGGGCGCGCTCGAGCTTGACCTCTTCGTCGACCTGACCCTCCATCTTAGCGGCCAGGCTGCCCTCCTCCTGCGAGTAGGCAAAGACACTCGTGTAGTCAAAGCCGACGGTGTCCATAAAGTCGATAAGGTCGCGGAACTCGTCGTCGGTCTCGGTCGGGAAGCCGACCATGGCCGTGGAACGAATCACGATGCCGGGGATACGCTCGCGAAGGTCGCGGAACAGATCCTCAAGCTCCTGGCGCGAACCGGAGCGACGCATGGCCTTGAGAATGCGCGCGTCGCAGTGCTGCACGGGGATATCGATATAGGGCAGCACCTCGGGCGTATCGCGAATCGTCTCGATGAGTTCGTCAGTCATGCCCTCGGGCTGCAGATAGAGCACGCGGACCCAGACGTTGTGCGGGCGCACGGCCTCGGCGACGGCACGCAGCAGCTGCGCCAGATTGCGCGGCGAGCCCTCGGCGAGGTCCTCGTCGGCAAAGTCGGTACCCCAGATGCCCGTGTCCTGACCGATCAGAACGATCTCGCGCACGCCACCGGCGACCAGGTCGCGCACCTCGGAGATAATGCTCTCGGCATTGCGCGAGTGATAACGACCGCGGATATATGGGATCATGCAGAAGCTACAGAAGCGGTTACAGCCATCGGAGATCTTGACGTAGGCGACAGCGCCCTCGACGGTGCGCTTGACCTGCGGAATATAGGCGGCAATCTCGCGCTCCACGCCAAGTACGTCATCGATGACCGCCACGATGCCGTCTTCCTCGTCGGCCTTCACAAAGGCCGCGACCTCGGGCAGCTCGTCGGGCAGGTCATCCCCGTAGCGTGACGGCACGCAGCCGCACATGACGATCGGGCAGGAACGAACGCCGTCCTTCACCTCGTTGGCAAGCTCGAGCGTGGTTTCGATGCTCTCGGACGTTGCAGAGGCAAGGAACGAGCACGTATTGACGATGGCGATATCGGCATCCTGTGGATCGAATGCCTCCTCGTAGCCTGCGGCGGACAGCAGCGAACGCATACGGTCGGTATCGACCTCGTTCTTGGCGCACCCAAGGGTGATATAGAGTACGGAGCCCAACGGAGTATCCATATTGGAGAGCGGTCCTTTCGAACGAATTAGCGGTAGTTGGTGAACTGCAGCGGCTGACCGTAGTCCTGGTCGCGCAGGAACTGGATCACGGTCTGCAGCGCATCCTTGGAAGCGGAGGAAACACGCAGCTTGTCGGCCTCAATCGTCACCTTGACCTTGAGCTTCTGATCCTTGATGTCCTTATTGATCTTCTTGGCGGTCGTCTGGTCGATACCCTCAACGATATGACCGACCACGCGCACGGCACCGCCCGATGCAGCCTGAGGCGCATCCCAGGACACGGCTTTAAGATCGATGCCGCGCTTGATGAGCTTGGAGCTCAGGACGTCGATGATCTGCT
>USMH01000184.1 GCA_900555745.1 uncultured Collinsella sp. | reverse complement strand
TCGAGGCCTCGCGGATAATCTGCAAAAATGCGGCGGCGACACGCGCGTCCTCAGGAAGCGCACCCTCAACATCGATCTGCACACTCACCAGGCCAAAGGCATGGACGATATCTCCCAGTTGCTCTGCCGGTTCGGTGTCGCCCCCGCTGCGCAGATCGGCAGCGATTGAGCGCAGCAGCGGGTCGATCTGCTCGAGTGACTCGTCATCCAGGCGCCCCTCCTCCAGATAACGATGGAGGATGGACAGGCGCTGCCCGATCACGTCGTGCACGCGGGCGCGCATACGCAGATAGGCCGCATTGTCAGCAACTTTTTTGACTTCTTCGATCTGGGCTTGGAGCTCTTGGCCCGCAAGCTCAAGCAGGTGGTTGGCTTGCGCCAGGCGATCATGAGCATGCGCATACTCTGTTACATCCAGGCCGATAATGCGCTCGAAGAGGCGGCCCGAAACCATAACGTCATCGTGCACGAACAAGCGAATCTCGGCGGGAGAAACCTCGACCACAACGCGCGCCTCACCAAAGCGGTCCAGATTAATGCGCACGCGGTTCTGGCTGCTTTCGGGCATTTGCATGCTGAGTTTGCGCAGGTCGTTCCATGTTCCGCTCATATCGCCTAAGTCGGTGGGCATATGAAGCTCCACCAGGTTTTTTCGCATGCAGCGGTTCATGAGCAGCGGACGGCCCCTCGGGTCCAGATACAGGATGCCCACGGGAATCACGTTGATGGTCTCGATCGTCGAGAACATGGTGATATCCTCCTGGCGGTTGCGGACATCCATCAAGAGCGCCGCGATGGAACGGAACAGGAAAAACGCTCCCTCTGCGATAAGGACAACGGTCCACGCCGAGCCCATGGCAAAAACCACCGGCGGTGTAACGGCGACAACGAGCAACAGTTCGGCCAGCATGACGAGGCGACGATAGTGCACCATAAGTACCACGCCATAGGCAAAGATTGCGGCATTGAGCCACAACGCTCCGCCCATTGCCTTGGCGCAAACGTCAAGCGGCGCCACCAGATACGAGCCAGATGACGCGAATAAGATGAGCGCCGAAATCATCAGGTGAAGCACAAGACTCGCCTCGTAGGCGCAAATCACCTTACGGTTATAGGACGAGCGGCGCGATGCGATGAGCGGGACGTGGATCGTCTGCAGACACGCAGCCAGGGCAAAGACAACATCGAGCGCAACGATTTGGGGAAGAATGAGCGAAATCTGCATCGTCACTCACCCGCCCGCGGCATCAAGACGATCATGCGCAGCTGGCCGGGCTCGCCCTCAAGGCGGTATGCCACGTTGCGCCCTTGCAGAGCGCTATCGAGCTCTTGCGCAGCGGGCGTCTGCGAAAGATCTGCATCATCGTTGGAAAAAAGCGTGGCGCGCAGCTCGACACTGCATCGGTCATGGTCGCCCAAGTGATACATAAGCGCCGGATGGTCGGTGGTGTAGGCAAAAAACGCAAAGTCATACACGCAGTCGTACAGGGCGCTTACCGTACTGGCGTGCATCGGGCGCCGTATGGCGATAATCGAGGCGCAATCGATATCGATGGTGCGCAGGTCGCTTGCGAGCTCGTTGGCAATGAGCTGAATACGGTCGCGGTCAAAACCGCTCTCCCCGTGCTGTGCCAACGTGAGCGACCCCTTGCGCTTGCAATAGGCAACGAGCATCTTGACGCGCTGCAACATGCGGTAACGCTCGTGCGAAGACGCCTCGTCGGTCAACGGCGGCAGCGAGCTCAGCAGGTCGTACATCCCTTCGAGCGCGCGGGCAAGCGCCTGGTCCACGTCTTGGACCAGCAAGGTCTCGGCCTCTTGATCTGCCAGGTGCGTCTTAAGGTCGTAGTCGGCGGCGAGCAGCTCGTTTTGACGCTGCAGCTCCATGCGACGATGTGCCAGTTCACGGTTAAGCTCGTTGAGATCCGACACGTCTTGGGCAAGCAGGGCCGATCCGCCCAGCAGTGGAAAGGCACGGTACATCACATCGGGATCGGACGCCACGGCAAAGGCATGGGCATGCCCGTGTTCCTGGGCTCGCAGCTCTTCGCACACGCCCGCCGGCATTAGCTTCGACACCGGCGTGGCATAGACTTCCTGCAGGTCGCGCGTTAGAACTTTGAGGTCGAGCGGCAGGGTATCGAAAATGCCGGCGATGTCGTGATATGACGGAATGACACCGCAATCGAGACAGATTTCCATCGCCGCCACGCACAAGACGCAATAGATGAGCGAGAAGTTGAGCCTCCATGCCCAGGGCACACGCAACGCATATGAGATGGCAAAGAACGCGCCGCCCAGCAGCACGAGCGCCGCCGTGCCCGAGAAACGTTGAATGCGGAAGGACGAGGACCGACCAACCAGGATAAAAAAGGCCACGAAGTCAAAGGCCGTCCACACGAGGACGGCGAAATAACCCCAGCCGTACGTGTAGTCGTTGCTCCAGGTGTCGCTTGTGCGGTCAAAGCGGAAGACCTGCTGGTGAAAATCGTTGGTGAGCACAAATCCGATAAGCAGGATGGCCACAATCCACAGCGCGGCGCAGTAGCGGCGACCCAGGCGGTGTTGCTCCAGGCCCGCAAGGCGCAGACCACACAACTGGTAGAGCAGCGGAATGAGCGTCATGGGCACGTAGTACAGGTACCACAGCACGGTGGCATAGAACGGCGTGAACGACTTGTACTTGAGAATGACTTCGATCATCCACAGGGTGCAGATGGTGGCGACGGCAACAAGGCGGCGGCGCAACACATAGTCCAAACAGCGCAGATAGACCGATACGCCCCAAATCGAAAATACAATTGCGGCGACAAGCAACGGCAGAGAGCTCGAATGGACGAGCGCATCCACGACCTCTTTGGACACCTCGCTATAGGCGGGCACGGCGTTGGAAAGTTTGGGATCGAAGGTGAACAGCGCCGGCAAGACTGCCAAAAGCATGAGGAACAGTGTGGTGATGGCGCCAGCGATAGCAAAGACGCGGTGACGGTATACCTGATGTGTTATGCCAACAAGGAATCGCGGCATGGCGAAGAGCCTGCCGCCCCT
>USMH01000183.1 GCA_900555745.1 uncultured Collinsella sp. | reverse complement strand
CATGACATCTGCACTGCCGTGCTGCGAGGAAATATATTACGGGACAAAAAACGCGAGCGCAAGAAGAAATTCCAAATTGCCGAAAAATTGTCGGCAGGTTATGGAACGCGCAGGTCAACCGGGTAGTTAATTTGGGACGGGGCTATTTTAGCTACCTCTGCTGTCAATCGGACGAGCTGCTAGTGATTCTGGCAGGGGTAGCTAAAATAGCCCCGTCCCAAATTAACTACCCCAGGTTGAGATGAGCCAGGAGGGCTTCACGCTCGTTGGGAATGTTGTCTTCGATCACGGCATCGAGCGCGGTGTTGAGTAGCTTGCCCAACTCCGGCCCTGGCTTGACGCCGGCGCGGATCAAATCCCCACCATTGATGGCAAGCATCTTGAGCGTATAGGGCTCCCCCGCCTCAAACAGATCATGGGCGAGTGAGCGCATCTCCTCGATCGTCTCGACATAATAGAAGCACGACGGTGCCTTGCCGAGCGTGTCGGCACGCTTAAGGTCCATGAGCTCGTCCATCAGACGCGGCGTATCGACGCCCTCGCCCGAAAGCGCGCGCATCATATTGAGCAGGCAGGATCGCTCGGGACGCAGCGGCTTGTCATGGTATTTGATCAGCAGGCATACATCGCGCACCAAATCGTGCGAGAGCGCCAGGCGATCCATGGTGACACGCGCCTTCTTGGCGCCGAGCTCGGGATGGCCGTAGAAGTGTCCGCTGCCGGCGTGATCGACCGTAAAGCAATCGGGCTTGGAAACGTCGTGCAAAAAAGCCGCCCACATAAGGCTCGACGAGGGCGCGACGCCGTCGCACAACGCCAGCTCCCCTGCCACCGTCAGCACGCGGGCGATGTGCTCGTAAACGTTAAACGCATGATAGACGCTGCGCTGATCAAACCCGCGAGCGGGCGCGAGCTCGGGCACGGCGGCACAAACAAGCTCGGGGTAGCGCAGCATCGCGTCTCCCCCGTGGCCGGTCGAAAGAATGCCCTCAAGCTCAATACCCACGCGCTCGCGTGCCACGGCATCGAGAAGCGGCGCGCACTCGGCAAGTGCCTGTTTGGTCTTAGGCTCGATCATAAAATCCAGACGGCAGGCAAAACGCACCGCACGCAGCATGCGAAGCGCGTCCTCGTTAAAACGACGCTTGGGATCCCCAACGGCACGGATCAGCTTGCGCTCCAGATCACCCTTGCCGTCGTAGCGGTCGACAAGACCGCGCTGAGGATGCCAGGCCATAGCGTTAACGGTAAAGTCGCGACGCGCCAGATCGTCCTCAAGCGACGCTGCACGCTCCACACTCTGGGGGTGACGGCCATCGGTGTAAAAACCGTCCAGGCGGTAGGTGGTGACCTCAATGCGCTCGCCATCGCAAATGGCCGTGATGCCGCCAAATTTAATGCCCGACTCGACCACGGCAATATCCGCTGCCTCGAGCGCCGCTTTGGACTCCTGCCACAGGCCGCTACAACACATGTCAACATCGTGGCTGGGACGCCCCATCAGGGCATCGCGCACCCAACCGCCTACGTACCAAGCCTCAAGACCGGCTGCCTCGAGCGCACGCAGGACACGGATGGAGGCATCGGTCGGCTGCGTACCGTTGAGCGAAACATTGCACATGCCTATGGCCTCCTGCACTTGCGAGCGTTAATCGATGGTTCTCAAGAAGTCTAACAAGAAACGGGAAAGCGCGCACACGCAATCGTGTCGTCGATTCGATAAAACGAGACAGCAGACGCCATATACGTTCAGCGCGCAAAAAAACACCCGCCTCGGAAATCCAAAGCGGGTGTTCGGCAACGATTTTTCGATGCGGCTAGCAGACCTGACGAACTTCGATGTTCTTCTTGTACTCATCCACCTTGGCAAAATCGCCCAGACCAGGGCACTCAACCACGTTGGCACCGGTGGCCATCGAAAGGCGCAGGGCGTCCTCGACGCGCTCGGGGGCATCGTGCCACACGGACAGGAAGGCAGCGAGCGAGGAATCGCCAGCGCAGACAGTCGACAGCACCTTGACCTCAAAGGTACGGTTGGCAAACCAGATGTGCTCGCCGTTGGAGAAGTACGCGCCGTCGCCACCCAGGGTCAACAGCACATTCTTGGCGCCCTTGGCGTGGAGCTCGGCCATCGCGCCCTTGACGGACTCGTCGTCGCCACCGCTCACCTTAATGCCAAAGATGTCGAGCAGCTCGTCGTCGTTGGGCTTAATGAGCAACGGCTCCATGGCAATGAGATCGGCCAGCTGATGGCTCGAGATATCGAGCACGAACTCAGCACCCTTGGCCTTCACGCGACGCAGGACCTCGGCCAGGAAGCCCTCAGAGGTGTTGGGGGGCAGCGAGCCGCTGATAACCAGGCAGGTCATGTCGTCGAGCGAATCAATAAGCTCAAACATCTCCTGCTCGTTGGCTTCGTTAATGGCGGCACCGGCATTGACCATGTTGTACTCGGTGTCGGGACCGGCGTTGAGGAACACATTGACTCGGGTGATGCCGTCAGTCCACACGGGCTTAACGGGCACACCCAAGGCCTCGGCACCCTTAACGATGAACTCGCCCGAGAAGCCGGCAAAGAAGCCCAGGATCGTGGTGTCGACGCCGTAGTGGTCGAGCGTAAACGAGACGTTGAGACCCTTGCCGTTGGGGGTGTAGACCGCGTTACGGGTGCGCGTAACAGTATTGGCGGACAGGCCGTCGCAGGAGATGTTGTAGTCAATGGCGGGATTTGCAGTGAGCGTATAAATCATGAATGTTCCTTTCACGAAGCATCGTGTTAATGAAAGTATATTCCACGCTTCGGCAAAAGGCTACAACAACTCGGCGAACGGTGTGGAACGCGTGAAGTGCGGCGTCGAAGTTCGGGTGGTACAAAAAAAACGGCGCCCCGATCGAAATCGGGGCGCCGCATGCGCACGAATTTGTCGCTTTTCGCTTACTTGCGCTCGAGCTTACGGACGGCAACGCGCTTGCTGTACTCGTCAACGTGACCGAAGTCGCCAATGCCCACGGACTCGGCAACGTTAGCACCGGTGGCCATAGCGAGCTTCATGGCCTCCTCGACGTTGTCGCGATCCCTGTACC
>USMH01000182.1 GCA_900555745.1 uncultured Collinsella sp. | reverse complement strand
CGCCCGACTACCTGGTCGTCCATCACATGGAGCCCGATCACTCCGCCGGTATCGCTGCCTTTATGGAGCGCTATCCCCAGGCGCAGATCGTGGCCAGCATGGGTGCTTTCCGCATGATGGTCAACTACTTTGGCACCGATTTCCCCGAGCGCAAAATGGTCGTCAAAGAGGGCGATGTGCTCGATCTGGGCGGCCACAGCCTGACCTTTATCGGCGCCCCCAACGTTCACTGGCCCGAGGTGATTTTCTCCTACGAGTCCACCGACAAGGTGCTCTTTAGTGCCGACGGCTTTGGCAAGTTTGGCGCCAACGACATCGAGGATCCCGAGGGCTGGGCTTGCGAGGCTCGCCGCTACTACTTTGGCATCGTCGGTAAGTTCGGCAAGTTCGTGCAGGCCGTTCTCAAGAAGGCCGCCGACCTGGACATTCAGATCATCTGCCCGCTCCACGGCCCCGTGCTGACCGAGAACCTGGGCTACTACCTCGACACCTATAACACCTGGTCGAGCTATCAGCCCGAGGACGAGGGCATCACGATCGCCTATGCGAGCGTGTATGGCCATCTGAAGGCTGCCGTCGAGGAGCTCGCATCTGCGCTCGAGGCTCGCGGCCAGAAGGTCTCCGTCTTTGACCTGGCTCGCGACGACATGGCCGAGGCCGTTGAGGATGCGTTCCGCTACGACCGTCTGGTGCTCGCCTCCATTACCTATCAGGGCGAGATCTTCCCGTGCATGAGCACCTTTATCCACACGCTCGCCGAGCATGCCTACCAGAACCGCACCGTGGCGCTTGTCGAGTCCGGTTCCTGGGCGCCCGCAGCTGCCAAGGTTATGACCAAGGAGATCGAGGGCATGAAGGACATCACCCTGACGCAGAACAAGGTGACTGTGCTGGGCTCGCTCAACGACGCCTCGCGCGCTCAGATCGAGGCCCTCGCCGACGAGCTCTCCAAGTAGCGACACGTTCACTTTTGGCGCTCAACTATCACAACCACCACAAAGGGGGCAGGCACCTTTGTGGTGGTTTTTGTTTAAGCGCCGGCGATGATGAGGGCTGGACGTGCGCTGTCGGTGGCCTTGGCGATTGAGGTGGCGACGGCATGATCGGGGTCACGGTCCATCACGATGGCGTCGACATCGGTCAGCTCGGCAAAACGGTACATGCCACGTCCGTTGACCTTACTGGCGTCCATGAGGGCGACGCTTTGATGGGCCGCGGCGATCATAGCCGTTTTGGTCTCGGCCATCTGGGGAAAGTCGGTCGTAAAGCCGCAGCTGGAGACAAAGGCGCCGGGGCACATGACGGCCAGATCGGCATGGACCATTTGAAGCGCCTGCATAGTGAGCGGTCCGTACAAATAACGATGGCCTTTGCGCAGCGCCCCGCCCAGCATGACGACATCGACCGAGGGCATGCTCTCGTCGATGTAATCGGCAATGGTAATGTCTGCCGTGATGACGGTGATGCCGTCGCGCTGGTCGAGGAGCCGGACGAACTCGAGCGCCGTGGTGCCCGAGTCGACGAGCAGCGTGTCGCCGTCATTGACGAGCTCGATGGCGCTTTGCGCGATGGCCTGCTTGGCAGCGACGTTGACATTGATGCGGCGATCCTGCGTGGAGACGGTCAGGCGTTTGTGGAGCGAGACGGCACCGCCGTGCGTGCGGCGCAGCTTGCCTGCTTCGGCGAGCGCGTCCAGGTCGGCGCGGGCGGTGACGGAGGACACGCCAAAGGTCTGGGCGATTTCTGCTACCTGCACCGAGGCATTATGCTCGAGCATTTCCATGATGGCGGCACGACGCTCATCGGCGAAGGCTCGGGTTGTTGCGTGGGCCATAGCTGCTCCATTCTCGGCAAAATTTGCAGGAATTGTGTTGACTCTATTTTCGTTCATTTTCTTTTTGAGTAAGAAAACACCTTTCGATTACTTATCTTTTCTATAAAAGAAAGACGCTGAACGCCTAAAATTCAATATCGAACATGTCCACTCTGCTCAAATTCCTTCCGTTTACTTTTCAAAAACGACTGTATTGACCTGCATGGGCTCAATATCTCGCGCGTGTAAAGCCGCTGAATTTCATACAATGAGCGCAGTAAAACGCAAGGTAAAACGCCTTGTGAACAACTACGCCCGATGTCCAGATGCGGGCGAGGGAGAGGAGCAAACGCTCATGGCACTTGTTACCACCGAAAAGATGCTCAAGGACGCTCAGGCCGGCCACTACGCCGTCGGCGCGTTCAACGTCGAGAACCTCGAGTTTGTTATGGCCGTTCTGGCCGCTGCCGAGGAGACCAAGTCCCCCGTCATCATGCAGACCACCCCGGGCACCATCAAGACCGCTGGTCTGGACTACTTCTACGGCATGGTCAAGGCTGCCGCCGAGCGCGCTTCCGTGCCTGTCGCTCTGCACCTCGATCACGGCGATGGCTATGACCGCTGCATGCAGGCTTTCCGCACGGGCTACACCTCTGTCATGATTGACGGTTCGCACGAGTCCTTCGAGGACAACATCGCTCTGACCAAGTCCGTCGCCGATGCTGGCCGCGCCATGGGCGTGCCCGTCGAGGCCGAGCTCGGTAAGGTTGGCGGCAAGGAGGACGACGGTCCCGCGGTTGAGGGCGAGAGCCCCTACACCGATCCGGCCGAGGCCAAGGAGTTCGTCGAGCGTACCGGCTGCACCTCGCTGGCCATTGGCGTTGGCACCAGCCACGGTGTGTACACGAGCGATCCGCACATCGAGCAGTCCGTGGTCAAGGCCATCCGCGACGCCGTCGACGTGCCGCTGGTTCTGCACGGCACCTCTGGTGTGCCCGATGAGCAGGTTGCCGAGGCTGTGAAGAACGGCATCTGCAAGGTCAACTACGCCACCGAGCTGCGTCAGGCCTACACCAAGGGCTTCATGGCCTACATGGCCGAGAACCCTGCCTGCTTCGATCCCAAGAAGCCGGCCAAGGAGGGCATGCGTGAGATCACCGAGCTGGTTAAGATCCGCATGACCAACCTTAACTCTGTGGGCAAAGCAGAGTAACAGCAAGGGTACTCCGACTCGCTATATATCCCGGGGAGGGACGAGGGCTTAGTTCCCCAATCGTCCTCGGGCATGCAA
>USMH01000181.1 GCA_900555745.1 uncultured Collinsella sp. | reverse complement strand
ACCTGCCCAACGTCACGGTCTACGACACCGCTTTCCACTTCAACATGCCCGAGGTCGCCAAGACTTACGCCCTGCCCAAGGATGTTTGCGACAAGCTGCACATCCGTAAGTACGGCGCCCACGGCACCAGCTACCGTTACATCTCCAAGAAGGTCGCAGAGATGACCAACGGCGAGGCCCGCAAGGTCGTCGTGTGCCATATCGGCTCCGGCGCTTCCCTGTGCGCCATCGAGGACGGCAAGTGCATGGACACCACCATGGGCCTCACCCCGCTCGACGGTGTCATGATGGGCACCCGCTGCGGTTCCATCGACCCCGCTACCGTGTGCTACTTGCAGCGCGAAGGCGGCTACACCTTCGACGAGGTCGACGAGATGATGAACAAGAAGTCTGGCCTTTTGGCTGTGACCGGCGGCAAGACCAATGACTGCCGCAACGTTGAGGAGCTCGCCGCTGCCGGTGACCCCGAGGCTCAGCTCGCCTTCGATATGTTCGTCTACAAGATTGCCGCCAAGGCCGCCGAGATGGCCACTTCCATGTGCGGCATGGACACCCTGGTCTTTACCGCCGGCATCGGCGAGCACGCTCCGGCTGTCCGCGCTGGCGTGGCCGACCGTCTGGCCTTTATGGGCGTCAAGATGGACCATGCCCGCAACGCCCTGCGCGGCGACGGCGCTTGGTGCCTGTCCGCCAAGGATTCCAAGGTCAAGATCTTCGTCATCCCCACGGATGAGGAGTTCATGATCGCCTCCGACGTCGAGCGCATCGTCAACGGCAAGTAATTGCAAGAGGGGAGGGGCTGGACGACCGAGCGCCGTTCGGCCCCTCTTTTGTGCTCGTTGGGCGATATGCCTGATAGCTATTTATCAAGTTGTGATAACTTCTTATTAAAATGCGGCCGCCTTAAGGGGTCTGCGTCGACCGTATTGCACTGCAAAGGAGTCTCATGAACGTACTTGTTGTTAACGCCGGCAGCTCAAGCCTCAAATATCAGCTTTTGGATACCGATACTCGCGAGGTTTCCGCCAAGGGCAACTGCGAACGTATCGGTTCGGACATGGGCATCTTTGGCCATTCCGAGAACGGTGGCGCCAAGCAGACCGAGGAGGTCCCCTTCCCGGATCATCGTTCGGCTATCGCGCGTGTGCTCGAGGAGCTCGAGAAGACCGACTTTACGATCGATGGCATCGGCCACCGTATCGTTCAGGGTGGCTGGCACTTCGATGATTCCGCGGTCGTCGACGACGAGGTTATGGCCAAGATTCTTGAGGTGGCACCGCTTGCTCCGCTGCACAACTACGGCGAGGCCGCAGCGATTGAGTATTGCCGTGAGAAGTATCCGGAGCTGCCCAACGTGGCGGTCTTCGACACCTCGTTCCACATGACCATGCCCGAGGTTGCCTACACCTACGCGCTGCCCAAGGACGTTTGCGACAAGTACCACGTGCGCAAGTACGGCGCCCACGGCACGAGCCACCGCTATGAGTGGATGATGGCCAAGGAGATCCTGGGTTCGCGCTGCCACCGCCTGCTTTCGTGCCATCTGGGCAACGGTGCTTCGCTCGCTGCTATCGAGGACGGCGTGTGCCGCGACACCACGATGGGTCTCACGCCGCTCGATGGCCTGATGATGGGCACCCGTTGTGGTTCCATCGACCCGGCCACCGTGTGCTACCTCCAGCGCGAGGGCGGCTACAGTTACCAGGAAGTCGACGACATGATGAACAAGCAGTCCGGTCTGCTTGCCATTTCGGGTATCTCCAACGACGCCCGCGACATCCGCACGCGCGCCTCCGAGGGCGACGAGCGCTGCCTGCTCGCCTTCGATATGTTCGCCTATAAGGCCATGCAGCAGGCCGGTTCCATGATTGCTTCCATGGCGGGCGTGGACACCATCACCTTTACCGCCGGCATCGGTGAGAACGACTGGTCGATTCGCAAGGCTTTCTGCGACTGCTTTGAGTGGCTGGGCGTGCGCATCGACAACAACAAGAACCGCGAGGCCGTGGGCAACGGCCCGCAGGTCATCAGTGCCGCCGGCTCTTCCGTCACGGTTATGGTCATCCCCACCGACGAGGAATACATGATCGCCCACGACGTTGAGCGTCTGACCAAGAACAACTAACGCGCGCATTTGCAAGTAAACGAAAGGCCTCCAGAGCAACAGCTCCGGAGGCCTTTTTGCTAGCAGCTGGATTAACGGCGGAAACCCTGTCCCATTTCAAACTGAAATTCTGGGACACGCTTTCCGGTTGAGGCACGTTGCGGAAAGTGCGACCCACAATAAAGCAAAATTCCGTCCCGCAGTTTCCCATACAGCCCCCAAGCGGAAGCTACATCCCGCAATCCGCCTTCAAACCGGGACACGCTTTCCGGTGGCCAGACATCGAACCGCAGCCAACATCTCGGTCCCAAAGTGATCACCGCTGGCATCGCCTGCGCTTCCAACAACGACACCCGACCATTCAGATTCTCAGCTCCAGCTCGTAGCCAAGCCGCCGTCCACCCCGGATTCTCTGATTGCTACGTGGCGGCAGGGACCCTACAGGGTAAAGCTCTGAAAATATTCCGCAGGACGCATGAAACCCCCGCCGCACGAAGTGCGCAGCGGGGGTTTCATGCATGTCCGAGGACGTTTTCAGAGCTTTACCCTGTAGGGTCCCGAGGGGATATGTCTGCTACTCAGCCATCTGAGCCTGGACGGCGGTGATGGCCACGACACCCACGATGTCGTCGGCAGAGCAGCCGCGCGAAAGGTCGTTAACCGGCTTGGCGATGCCCTGCAGGATGGGGCCGTAGGCGTCGGCGCCGGCGAAGCGCTGGACCAGCTTGTAGCCGATGTTGCCGGCCTCGAGGTCGGGGAACACGAGCACGTTGGCCTTGCCGGCAACGGAGGAGCCGGGAGCCTTGAGCTGGGCGACGGTGGGGACAATAGCAGCGTCGAGCTGCAGATCGCCGTCGATGGCGAGCTCGGGAGCTTTCTCCTTGCAGAACTTCACGGCCTCCTGGACCTTCTTGGCGACCTCGCCACCGGCGGAACCCATGGTGGAGTAGGAGAGCATGGCCACGTGCGGCTCAACGTTGCCCATGAAGGTGGACCAGGAG
>USMH01000180.1 GCA_900555745.1 uncultured Collinsella sp. | reverse complement strand
TCCGAAAGATCGAGCAGATCAAAAAGGAGCTCGTCATCCTGCCCGAGGGCCACAAGCACATCGACTTTAAGTTCCCCGATCCGCCGCGCTCCGGCGACATGGTCGTGGGCCTGGAGGGCGTCTCCAAGTCCTACGGCAAAAAGCACATCTACAGCGACATCGACCTCAAGCTCTACCGCGGCGAGCATGTGGCGCTCGTCGGCCCCAACGGCGCCGGCAAGTCTACCCTCATGAAGATCCTCGCCGGTCTGGAGCCGCCAACTACCGGCACGCGTGATCTGGGCACCAACGTGGGCGTGGCCTACTACGCCCAGCACGCACTCGAGGGCATGACCGAGTCCAATACCGTCCTGCAAGAGATCGACACCGTCACGCCCAAGTGGACCGTGCCGCAGCAGCGCAGCCTGCTGGGCGCCTTCCTGTTTAGCGACAACGATTCCATCGAAAAGCAGGTTCGCGTCCTCTCCGGAGGCGAAAAGGCGCGTCTGGCCCTGGCCAAAATGCTCGTGGCCCCCGAGGCGCTCCTGTGCCTGGACGAGCCCACCAACCACCTGGACATCGACTCGGTGGACATGCTCGAGAACGCCCTGCAAAACTTCCCCGGTACCATTGTGCTGATCAGCCACGACGAGCACCTGGTACGCGCCGTGGCCAATCGCATCATTAACATCCGCGACGGCAAGGTCACGGTCTACGACGGAGACTACGACTACTACCTCTACAAGCGCGAGGACCTCGCATCCCGCGCCGCCGCCGAGGCGGCAGGGGAGAGTGCACCGGCCGCGACCAAGTCCGCTAAGGTCACCGCGGCCCAGCCCGACACCCCCGCCACCGCTTCCAAGCCTGCCGAGGGCAAAAAGACCAAGGAGCAAAAGCGCGCCGAGGCCCAGGCCCGCGCTGCGCTCAACAAAAAGCTCAAGGGTGTGCGCAACCAGCTCAAGAAGATCGAGGCGGAGCTCGACAAAAAGCGCGCCCGCTATGACGAGCTTATGGAATTGATGGCAAGCGAAGAGCTTTATGCCGATCAGGACAAGTTCAACGCCGCGCTGGGGGAATATAACGGCCTTAAGCAAGAGCTACCCAAGCTCGAGGACGAATGGCTGGAGCTTTCCACCCAGATCGAAGAGGAGACCGCGCGTGAACTCTCGTAAGGCCGCTGCCGTGGCGATGAGCATCATCGCCATCGCGTGCCGCATCTGCGGCATCTTTATGAGCGCGATGACCGTGCTGCTGTGCTTTAGCGGCCTCACCGCCAAGCTGCAGATCGTCGGCTTTGTCGTTGAGCTTTCGCGCGCGCTGCCGAGTGCCATCGCCGGCTACGGCGTCATCACCTCTCCCTTTGGCGGCGTCTTCCGCTTGGATTACGCCATCGTGGCCGTCATCCTATTTGTAATTGACTACCTGCTCACGCGCGCCTCGCGCCGCGTCCGCTAGGGGAGCGCCATGTCCAGCAGCTACATCATGAACCTGCTCGCGAGTGCCGTCGCCGTCATCGTGGGCATCGTCATCCACGAAAGTGCGCACGCCGCCGCGGCCTGGGCACTCGGCGATAAGACAGCCCGTTCGCGCGGCCGCGTGTCACTCAACCCGCTCAACCATATCGATCCGTTTGGCACTATCATCCTGCCGCTGCTCATGCTCGCCGCCGGTGGCCCGGTGTTTGCCTTCGCCAAGCCCGTGCCCGTCTACCTCAACAACCTCAAGCACCCCAAGCGCGACGAGGTCCTGGTGAGCGCGGCCGGCCCCGCATCGAATATCGCGCTCGCGTGCCTGGCTGCAGCCCTCATGCACCTGGCCTATGGCAACCTCTACGCCAGCATGTCCTTTGCTGTGGCGTCTCAAATCATGAACTTCGGCGCCACGTTTATCGTGGTTAACCTGTCGCTTGCGTTCTTTAACCTTATTCCGATTCCGCCGCTTGACGGCTCGTCTATCATCGTGCCGTTTCTTAAAGGCAAGGCGCTGACCAACTACTACCACCTGCAGCAATACGCTATGCCCATCCTCATCCTAGTGCTGTACCTGCTGCCCATGTGGACCGGCATCGATGTGATCGGCCGCTATTTCGACGTTACCGTGTATCCGCTCGCTGAGCAGATGCTCAACTTCGCAATCGCCGGCATCTAAGGTAAACTTACAGGTCGACCGTGCAAAACGGTCGCAACATGCACCCAAACCGCGCCGCGAAGGCGCCGTCAAAGGAGGTCGAAGATGTCGTATCGCGTGTCGACGCAGGTCTACAGCGGACCGTTCGACCTGCTGCTGCAGCTGGTAACCCGCCAAAAAGTAGATATCGGCGCCATCTCCATCAGCGAGGTGGCCGAGCAGTACCTTGCCGAGGCCGAGCGCATCGAGGCGCTGGACCTGGACGTAGCAAGCGACTTTTTGCTGGTCGCGGCAACCCTTTTGGACATCAAGGCCGCCTCTCTGGTGCCGCAGGAGGCCCCGCGCAAAGTCGATGACGACGATGATGAGTTCGACGAAGACCTCGAGGAGCTCAGCGCGCTCGACGGCGACGCCTTGCGCGAGGTCCTGATCCAGCGCCTGATTGCCTACAAGCAGTTTAAAGGCGCGGCGGCAGCCCTCGGTGCCCGCATGCAGGCCGAAAGTCGCATGCACCCGCGTGTGGCCGGCCCCGACCCCGAGTTCTTGGGCCTAATGCCCGACTATCTGGCCGGCATTACCCTGCGCGGCCTGGCCGTCATCTGCGCCGACCTGGACGGCAAGCGCCAGACCTTCCTGCTGGAGGCCGAGCATGTGGCGCCGCATCGCGTGCCGCTCGACCTGACCGTGGCCTCAGTCGACCGCTTTACCATGGCGCACCAAACCTGCACCTTCCGCGAGCTACTGGACGGCGATGCCACCACCGAGCAGCTCGTCGTCACCTTCCTAGCTATGCTTGAGCTCGCCAAGCGCGGCTCGCTCACGCTGAGCCAGGACGAGATCTTTGGAACCATCCGCATCAACCGCGTCGAGGGCGCCGAGGCCTATGTGCCCGGCGAGGGCCCCGAGCTCACCGAATAGGAGCCGCAACCATGTCAACCCTTTCCACGCTGGAGGCAAACAGCCTCAAAGGCGCCCTCGAGGCGCTGCTGCTGGTGTCGAGCGACCC
>USMH01000179.1 GCA_900555745.1 uncultured Collinsella sp. | reverse complement strand
GCGTGAGAAGAAGAACGATCCCGAGATCGCCAAGAAGCTCGCTTCCTATGGTGACGTCTTCGTTCTCGATGCCTTCGGCACCGCTCACCGCGCCCAGGGTTCCGTCGTGGGCCCCGCCGCTTACCTGCCTGCCGTCGCCGGCTTCCTGCTCGAGAAGGAGGTCGACACGCTGACCGGCATCTTCGCCGAGCCCGAGCGCCCCTTCGTCGCCATCGTCGGCGGTTCCAAGGTTTCCTCCAAGATCGGCGTTCTCGATCACCTCATCGACTCCGCTGACACCCTGATCATCGGTGGCGGCATGGCCTACACCTTCTTCCTGGCTCAGGGCCTGTCCGTTGGTCAGTCCCTCAAGGAAGAGGACTGGGTCGAGCGCGCCGGCGAGATGCTCAAGAAGGCCGAGGAGAAGGGCGTCAAGATCCTGCTCCCCATCGACAACCGTGTTGCCGATCACTTTGGCGAGGACGCTGTCCCCGAGGTTGTCGCTTCCGACGCTATCCCCGACGATCGTGAGGGTATGGACATCGGTCCCAAGACCGAGGAGCTCTATGCCGAGGCTGTCAAGGGAGCCAAGACCGTGTTCTGGAACGGCCCCATGGGCGTCTTCGAGTTTGACAACTTTGCTCACGGCACCCAGGCTATCGCCGAGGCTGTCGCCGAGGCTGACTGCACCTCGATCATCGGCGGTGGCGACTCTGTCGCAGCTGTCAACAAGTTCAACCTGGCCGACAAGATGAGCTGGATCTCCACCGGTGGTGGCGCTTCCATGGAGCTCGTCGAGGGTAAGGCCCTGCCCGGAGTGGAGGCGCTTCTCGATGCCTAATCGCACCCTTCTTATCGCTGGTAACTGGAAGATGAACAACGACGTCGCCGAGGCCGCCAAGCTCGCCGACGAGCTGGCTCAGGCTCTGCCCGAGGTTCCGGCTGGCGTCGAGGTGCTCGTCTGCCCTCCGACCATCGACATCACCACGGTTCATGACCGCATTCAGGCTGCCCCCATCGCCCTCGGTGCACAGAACGTGTACTGGGAGGCCAAGGGTGCCTTCACCGGTGAGTCTTCTTGCGACATGCTCAAGTCCGCTGGCTGCACCTACTGCATTATCGGTCACTCCGAGCGTCGCGACTACTTCCACGAGACCGACGAGGACCAGAACAAGAAGGCTAAGGCTCTCGTTGCCGCCGGTCTTGTTCCCGTCTTCTGCTGCGGCGAGTCCCTTGAGGTCCGCGAGGCTGGCACCTATGTCGAGCACGTCGTGAACCAGGTCAAGGCTGGCCTTGCTGGCCTTGAGATCACCTGCCCCAAGCAGGTCGTTGTCGCCTACGAGCCCATCTGGGCCATCGGCACCGGAAAGACCGCTACCGCTGAGGACGCTCAGGAGGTCTGCGGCGCTATCCGTGAGACCCTCAAGGAGATGTTCGGCGAGGAGCTCGCCAACGGCATCCGCGTTCTCTACGGCGGTTCCGCCAAGCCCGGCAACATTGCCGAGCTCGTCGCCAAGCCCGACGTTGACGGCGCCCTCGTGGGCGGCGCTTCGCTCAAGGCTGCCGACTTCGCCTCTATGGTCGTCAAGGCAGGCGAGTAGGACATATGGCACAGCGTCATCTTCCTGCACTCCTGATCATCATGGATGGTTGCGGCCTTGCTCCGGCCGATGGCGAGAACGCCGTCGCCGCTGCCAAGACGCCCTTCCTTGATAGCCTGTACGAGAAGTACCCCCACACCACGCTCGGCGCTTCGGGCGAGGACGTGGGTCTTCCCGATGGCCAGATGGGTAACTCCGAGGTGGGTCACCTCAACATCGGTGCCGGACGCATCGTGTTCCAGGAGCTTTCGCGCATCAACAACGCCATCAAGGACGGCTCCATCGCCAAGAACGAGGTTTTTGTCAAGGCTATGGACGACGTCAAGGCTGACGGCAAGACCCTCCACCTCATGGGCCTTATGAGCCCTGGCGGTGTTCATTCTCATATGAACCACGTTGAGGCTCTGGTCAAGATGGCTGCCCAGCATGGCGTCAAGACCGTTCGTGTACACGCCTTTATGGACGGCCGCGACGTCGACCCGCAGTCCGGTGCCGGTTACATGAGTGAGTTCTGCGCCTTCCTGGCTAAGATCTCCGAGGAGACCGGTTGCGACGCACGCGTTGCCACCGTCTCGGGCCGTTATTGGGCCATGGACCGCGATAATCGTTGGGAGCGCATCCAGCGCGCCTACGACGTCATGGTCAACGCGTCCGATGCTGATACCGACCCCGTTGCCGGTATCAAGGCCTACTACGAGAAGGATCCGCGCGGCGACGAGTTCGTCGAGCCCTTCGCTGCCCACAACGAGGGCATCCACGAGGGCGACGCGGCCATCTTCTTCAACTTCCGTCCCGACCGCGCTCGTCAGATGACCCGCGTGTTCACGGACAAGGAGTTCGACGGCTTTGAGCGCGAGCAGATCAAGCTTTCGCACTTTGTGACGATGACCGAGTACGATCCGACGTTTGACGTCGAGGTTGCCTTCCCCAAGACGTTCCCCGAGAACGTCTTGGCCGACGTTATCGCCGCCAATGGCCTGAAGCAGCTGCACACTGCCGAGACCGAGAAGTACGCCCACGTGACGTTCTTCCTCAACGGTGGCATCGAGGAGCCCAAGGAGGGCGAGGAGCGCGTGCTCGTCGCTTCCCCCAAGGTTGCTACCTACGATCTGCAGCCCGAGATGAGCGCTCCCGAGGTTACCGAGAAGCTCGTCGCCGCCATCAACGAGGATCGCGCTGATTTCTACATCGTGAACTTCGCGAACTGCGACATGGTTGGTCACACCGGTGTCTTCGACGCTGCCGTTAAGGCTGTCGAGGCTGTTGACGATGCCCTGTCCAAGGTTGTCCCGGCGATTCTCGCCAAGGGCGGCTTTGCACTGATTACCGCCGACCACGGCAACGCCGATCACATGTTTGACGTTGCTTCCGACGGTTCCAAGCATCCGTTTACGGCTCACACCACCAACCGCGTGCCGTTCATCATCGTTGATGAGAAGGCACAGCTCACCGGTATCGAGGACGGCCGTCTTTCCGATATCGCTCCGACCATGCTCACCATGGCTGGTATTGAGCCTTCCGCCGAGATGACGGG
>USMH01000178.1 GCA_900555745.1 uncultured Collinsella sp. | reverse complement strand
GAAAACCGCACATGTGGAAGAGCTCGCCGAGCGCGACTTCATGCAGATAAGCGACGGGCAACGCCAGCGCGTCATGCTCGCACGCGCCATCGCGCAGGATCCACGTGTGCTCGTGCTCGACGAGCCCACGTCGTATCTCGATATCCGCTACCAGATCGACCTGCTGCGAATACTTCGCCACCTTGCGAAATCGCGGAATGTTGCTGTCATCATGTCCATCCACGAACTCGAGCTCGCGCAGAAAAGCGCCGACAAGGTGATTTGCGTGAAGGACGGCCGGGTCTTCCGCGCCGGCGCACCCGAGGACATATTCACGCGCGAGACGATTGGCGAGCTCTACGGCCTTCAACATGGCACCTTCAACGAGCGCTTCGGCAGCGTGGAAATTGGGCGCCCGCACGGCGATGCGCACACGTTCGTCATCGCCGGCGCAGGAACGGGGTCGGCTATGTTTCGCCAGCTCATCCGGCAGGGCAAGGCGTTCTACGCGGGCATTCTGCACGAAGGGGACATCGACTGCGAGCTCGCGCGCGACCTGGCGACGGAATGCGTGGCCGAGCGCGCCTTCGAGCCGATCGGGGATAAAACCATAGCCCGCGCCAAAGAGCTCCTCGTCCACTGCGCGCGCCTTATCGTGTGCCCCGCCGCCTTCGGCACCATAAACGCCCGCAACGCAGAGCTCGTCGAGTTCGCACGCTCGCATGGTATCGAGGTCATGCGAGCGTGCGAAGGCGCATCGGAGGATTCCAAAATTGGAGTGGGAAGGATAAACTGGACTTTCTTTTAAGGATCCTCAGGCTACAGCTCCTACGCCGGCAAGGTCTCCAAGGCGCCGGAGAACCTCAGGAACAGGAATATCCACGCCGACGAGCCCAACTAGGCCTAATCCAAGCGAGATTCCAGACTCGACAGACCATTGAGAGTCAGATCGTTGGCGACCTCAGAGACGCGCTCGATGGGAACCGAGCCATCAGACAACGCCCACGTACGATAGATACCGATAATACCCGACAGCAAAAACGCCAGATAGTAATCGAACATCTCGTCCTTGAGACCTTGGGGCAGCAGATCGCGCTCGGCAATCTCATGTTCGAGCGGCGCACGAAGACGAGCCATGAAATCATCGAGCGGAATATTCTCGATCAGCTGACGATTGAGCACTAAGTTGTTGCACAGTGCCTCATTAACGGTTTTAAAGAAGGTCGCCGCCGCGCCAAGAGCGCGCTCGCTGGTGTCACCGTCCATAGAAGCAAGCGTTTTCTCGACCGAGTCGGCAATCATATCCACCACATCAACGGCGATGGCATCGAGCAGGCCGTCAACCGTACCGAAGTGTACGTAAAAGGTCTTGCGGTCGACATTCGCCTCACGCGCGATGGCACTCACCGTAATGTCGGCAAGCGGCTTATCCATCAACAGGCGCTCAAACGCAGACAGGATGGCATTGCGGCTGCGAACAATGCGGCGGTCGAGGCGCGGTTTGCTGGTGGCCATGGACGTGTCCCTTCAGAATGCAGGCATTCATCAACAGATGAGAGTTAATCTACGTAAGAGGATTATCCCCCATCCGGCACAAAAATGCCCGGCAACATGAAGAACGCACGACCAACTATTACGCCTTAGGGAGTTTCTTTTTGTTCAAAGCAGCCGGGGACACACGGATACCGTCGCCCGTCTGGCGCACATAAGCCTTATGCGCCGGTTTGGCGGCCCCAGAAGCCTTCTGAACATGCTGATTAGGATCCACGGTAACCGCATGCACAGGATGGGGCTTTGCAGGCTTAGAGGACGTCTGAGGCGTTCGTCCGAGCTTGCGCATCACGCGATCCCAGCGTGCATGGATGCTCTCGTTGTGAGCGCTCTTAAGGCCCAGCAGGGGCGCGGCCAAAATAGTCGGCGCGATAAACGTAATGAGGCGCCACAGCAGATAACCGGCGGTCGACGCCGATCCAAAGAAATGACCCAGGAACAGCGCGAAGCCACCCTCGGCACCGCCGGTGCCACCGGGCAGGGGGACCGCAGAGCTCAGGAGTTGAACAAAGGCGCTCGCGGCCATGACCGAGAAAAAGTCGACTTCGTGGTGCCCAAAGGCAAGCATCAGGAAATACGGCACGAGATAGAAAAACGCGAGCTGCAACATGGTGATAACCACCGTGAGCAGCATGGACGAAAAGTGACCGGCCGAAAGCTTGAACTTCTCGGAGAACGAGTAGATTTCGCCGTCGACAAACGTACGCCAGCCCTCGATCTTGATGGCCGAGACGCCCATTCGCTCGAGCCAATTGATGATGCAGTGCGCGACGCGCGTGACGGTCTTGGGCATGAGCGCGACAGCAAAGATGCCAAGCAGAATGCAGCAGTGGCCGCCAAAGCTAAAGACGCACAGCAGCGTCATGTCGCCATAGCGTTCGGCGAAAAACGGCATGCGAGCAAGGAGCAGAATGGCACCCCAGGCAACGAGGCCAAACTGGTACACGATAAAGCGCGTGAACTGCGTGGCACCGGCCTCGCCGACGTTTTGGCCCGCCTTGGTCAGGCGGTAAATCTGGGCAGGCGTGGAGCCCATCATCATGGGCGTCAGGTTGCCAAAGAAGATACCGCTCGCCTCGACCGAAATCAGGTCGCGAATGCCAACGGGCGAATTGGGGTCGAGCCAGACAGCAATCGCGTACGCCACGATGCCAAAGAACAGGTACAGGAACATGCAGAAGCATGCAGCAACGAGCCACGGCGCCTGGACGCTCGACATGGCAGCCCAGAACTGACCCATCTGACCGGTCACAATCAGATAAACGATATAGCCAACCAGCACGACGCCGATAAAAATGGCACCGCGACGTGCACTCTTGTTGTCATCGCCACCCGAGGCCTCAACCTCGACCTGGGGCTTAGATGTATGCTGAGAGGACTCCTTCATGAGGCTCCTTCTGACCGTCCAAATATCTTGCATATTGTACCCGCAAGGGCCACAAGCAGAACGAAAAGCTATGGGCCAAATGGGAATTGCAGATGGGTTGCTCGGAAATAAAAAACCCGGACTTCCGTGGGAAGTCCGGGTCTCAGATTCATGGTAGCCCGTACCAGATTCGAACTGGTGATCTCCGCCTTGAGAGGGCGGCGTCC
>USMH01000177.1 GCA_900555745.1 uncultured Collinsella sp. | reverse complement strand
GGTAAAGCCGGGGTCGAAGACCTCGAGCTCGGCAGTGACGTCGGCGATGATGCCCATTGCGATCTGGGCCGCGGCCTCGGCGGCAGCGTGGTCGGCGTAGACCAGAACAGCTTTGCACTCACGGTTGATGGCGTTGTCCTTGGTGCCGCCGTTAAAGCTAACGATGGCGGGCTCGCCGGCGACCATCAGGCGGTCGATGATGCGGGCCATGATGAGGTTGCCGTTGCCGCGCTCCAGGTGGATATCGCTGCCGGAGTGACCGCCCAGCAGGCCGGAGATGTCGAGCGTGAGGGTACTACCGGTCTTATGCTCGCGCGCGATCGGGCAGGTGTAGGTAACGACGACGCCGCCGGCGCAGCTGACGGTGGCAACGCCCTCTTCCTCGGAGTCAAGGTTAATCATGGTGCGGGCGCTAATCTGGGACTTGTCGAGCGTCTCGGCGCCGACCAGGCCAGTCTCCTCGTCGGTGGTGAACACGCACTCGAGGGCGGGGTGAACGATCGAATCGTCATTGAGAACAGTGAGCATCAGAGCGACGGCAATGCCGTTGTCGGCGCCCAGGGTGGTGCCGTTAGCGGTGAGGACGCCGTCCTTGACGACCAGGTCGATACCGTCGGTCATAAAGTCGTGCTCAACGGAGCCCAACTTGTCGCACACCATATCGATGTGGCCCTGCAGCATTACGGTCGGGGCATTCTCGGCGCCGGCAGATGCGGGCTTGCGAATGATGACGTTGTAGACCTCGTCCTGGTACACATCGAGGCCGCGCTCCTTGGCAAACGCGACCAGGAAATCGCTGATGCCCTTCTCGTTGCCAGACCCACGGGGGATCGCGCTGACCTCCTCAAAGAAATGGAACAGCTGGGCGGGCTCGTAGCCGGTAATCTTGTAGTCCATGGTGCCTCCTTGGCGCAACTGGTTAGACAGTAAGACATGCGACTTGTATATTCCCAGACTTTGCGTGCATAAACCAGTCGAAAACGCCGAGCGCCCTCGCATCATCGGCTAACGGCGAGGAAACGCCACTTTATCAAGATAAAGCATGTTAGACGGGCCGTGCCGAAGGGACGTTGGACCCTTCAACCAACTTCAACGCCTGTTGAACATTAATGCATACACCATTGGTATGTTTGATGAGATTTTTGTCCTCTGTCACGACGTAATCGGCATCAATGCGATTGGCGACGCCCAGCATCAGGTCGTCCTCAAAGTCGTTGTGATGATACTTGAACACAAAGGAGTCGAAGACCTCGTCTGCACCGACCGAGGCAATAATCGACTTTTGCCGAATCAGGCGAACACACGCCCACGCTGTCTCGTCGGCACCGGCGATGGCTTCGGGAGTGAGAGCCCCCTCACGGCGGGCGTCGGCCTTCATCGTCCTCCCCAGAATGTAATAGACGTCTTTGACAGACAGGGAGGACGAGAAGAGGACGATATCCTCCGCTTCCGCCGCGCGAGAAAGGAGCTCGACTATCGGCCTGGTCGCATTCGTACGAGCGAGAAAGTAATCTAGCCAGACGTTCGTGTCGATCAACAGCTTGAGCACACGTTTCGTTCCGACGCCGCTCATAATTCGATCCAATCGCTGAATCTCTCGCTCATCATTTGATCGTATAACTCGTCGTAATCAAAGGCCTCATCGGGGCTCGGCCTCTGAATCGAGAACCGCTCATAAAAATTCGAAATTAACGCAGCCCCTTCCGAGACGCGGGACAAACTCGCCTTCGATCGTATGTCGTCAGGCAGGACTTTGTCATCATTCTTTTTTGCGACGGGCATATGACCGTTCTCGGTCAAGTACTGCCACAGCTCCCTCACAGCTTGTGACGGCGTCATGCCAATATGAGTCAGTACGGCGTCTCCTGCCTCTTTGAGCTGGCGATCTATACGCACGTTCATCTGAACTGGCCGCGTGTCGAGTATTGATGTAGGCATATCAACTCCTTTGCTATACTGAATCTCAATTTCAGTATAGCACGGCAGATTGAAGCACATTTCAATAGAAACGGGGGCGCCTCCTTATCGGAAACGCCCCCGTTATACAAGGTATGTTTAATCCCTACAGCGCGCCAGAGCCGGCTTGCATCATGCCACCGGGGCCCGAGCTCACGCCGCTGCTCACAGGCGCGGCGTTTCCGGTGTGCGGCGCCGCCGGAGCGGTATCGCCCCCGAGCGCACCCACCGGACGCGGCGCCGGGATCTCGCCCGTGCCGTGGCTAAAGACAAACTTGCCATCGGCCACGTCGCACAGGACGGTATCGCCCTCGCCCCACTCGCCGGCCAGAAGCTCCTCGGACAGCGGGTCCTCGATGAGTTTTTGAATAGCACGGCGCAGCGGACGCGCACCGTTGGTGAGGTCGGTGCCCTCGGCCACGATCTTGTCATAGGCCGCGTCGGTGAGCTTGATGTTCATGCCGTTGGCAATCAAACGCTGACGCAGGTCGTCCACCAGCAGGTGCGCGATCTTGGTGAGATTCTCGCCCGAGAGCTTCTGGAACACCACAATGTCGTCGATACGGTTGAGCAGCTCGGGGCGGAACAGGCGCTTGAGCTCGCCCATCGCACGGCCACGGATCTCACTCGACGTGAGACCCTGCTCGCCGGTGGTGCCAAAGCCCACGCTCGCATCCTGCGCAATCTCACGGGCGCCCACGTTGGACGTCATGATGATCACGGTGTTGCGGAAGTCAACCGTCTTGCCCTGGCTATCGGTCAGACGACCCTCCTCCAGCACCTGCAGCAAGATGTTGAAGATATCGGGGTGCGCCTTCTCGATCTCGTCGAACAGCACGACCGAGTACGGATGGCGACGAACGGCCTTGGTGAGCTGGCCGCCCTCGTCGTGGCCCACATAGCCCGGGGGGCTACCGATGAGCTTGGAGACCTCGAACTCACTGCCAAACTCCGACATATCGAAGCTGATGAGCGCGTCCTTGCTGCCAAAGAGATACTCGGCGAGCGTCTTGGCGAGCTCGGTTTTGCCCGTGCCGGTGGGGCCCAGGAAGATAAAGCTGCCGCCGGGGCGACGCGGGTCCTTGAGCGGCGAGCGGCTGCGGCGCACGGCCTTGGCAACGGCCTCGACGGCCTCGTCCTGGCCGATAATGCGGGTCTTGAGCACGCTTTCGG
>USMH01000176.1 GCA_900555745.1 uncultured Collinsella sp. | reverse complement strand
GTCGGAGAATGACTCGGCAAGGGCCGCGACTTCGAGCAGCGACTGCTCGGTATAGCCTGCCTCGGGGTGTACCGCCACGACCGAAAACGTGCCGTTGGTGAGCGTGCCGGTCTTGTCAAAGACGACGGTGTCCACATCCGCGAGCGTCTCGAGGTAGTTGGAGCCCTTGATGAGAACTCCCAGCTTGGACGCGCCGCCGATGCCACCAAAGAAGCTGAGCGGGACGCTGATCACGAGCGCGCACGGGCAGCTGACGACCAGGAAAGTCAGGCCGCGCAGAATCCAGTCGGACCAGGCACCGGTGACCAGGCCGCCGCCAAGGGCGAGCACCGCGGCCGCGCCGGTGACGGCGGGGGTGTAGACGCGGGCGAAGCGTGTGATGAAGTTCTCGGTGCGTGCCTTCTTTTCGCTGGCATTCTCCACGAGCTCCAGGACGCGCGCGACGGTGGACTCGCCAAAGGGCTTGGTGGTGCGCACGTGGATGAGGCCCGTCATGTTGATACAGCCGCTGATGATATCGTCGCCGGACTTGGCGGGGCGGGGGACTGACTCGCCCGTGAGCGCGGCGGTGTCGAGCTGGGTTTCGCCCTCGACGATGACGCCGTCGATAGGCACGCGCTCGCCGGGCTTGACCACGATCACGGTGCCGACGGCGATGTCATCGGGAAAGACCTGTTCGAGTGTGCCGTCGGCTTGCTCGACGTTGGCGTAGTCGGGCGCGATGTCCATCATGGCGCTGATTGACTTGCGGCTTTTGCCCACGGCATATGCCTGGAACAGCTCGCCGACCTGGTAGAACAGCATGACGGCGGCGCCTTCGGCCATGTGCGGGTCGGTATCGGGGAAGAGCACCATGGCAAACGCGCCGATGGTTGCGACTGCCATAAGGAAGCTCTCGTCGAAGGCCTTGCCGCGGCGGATGTTACTGAATGCCTTTTGCAGTACGTCGTAGCCGGCAATCAAAAACGGCACGAGGAACAGCACAAAGCTGGCGTAGATGTCGCCCGGGGTGCCGAATGCGGCGGCGAGGGTGCCAAGCTCATCGAGGGCGTACACCACGGCAAAAATGCCCAGCGCTACCAGGATGCGGTTGCGCTTATGCTCGAGTGACTCTTTTTTCTTGCGCTTCTTCTTTTTCTTTTTGGGGTCGGCGGTGACCATGACTCGTATCCTCCCATTTGAATGTATGAACACTCGCTCATATAATTTCGCGAGCAAAGGCCGCGGTAAGCGCGGCCTTGCGGGTCAGCGTATGCGCAGGCTAGAGAATGATCTCGCAGTCCGGCTCGGCGTCGGCGGTGAACTCCACGACACGGTCGAGGACCTCCTCGAACTCGGCATCGTCGGCCTCGAGCGTCAATTTCTGGGTCATAAAGTTGACGGACACGGATTTGACGCCCTCGAGTTTGGCCAGCTCGTCCTGAAGCTCGCGCGCACAGTTGGCGCAGTCGATCTCGTCGAGCTTAAACTGCTTTTTCATGGTGGGTTCCTTTCTCTGTGTTGGCGACCTGGGTGCCGGTCGCGTTGGTACCGTGGTTGGTTGCTATTCGCAGATATGGCTCATGCCCTGGTTGAGCATGGTGTAGACGTGATCGTCGGCAAGCGAGTAGAGGATGTTGCGGCCGTCGCGGCGGAACTTGACCAGGTGCGACTGCTTAAGCGTGCGCAGCTGGTGCGATACTGCCGACTGCGAGGTTGCGGTCGCCTCGGCGATGTCAGCCACGCAGAGCTCGCGGCCCATGAGGGCATAGAGAATCTTGATGCGCGTGGTGTCGCTGAAGACCTTGAACAGGTCGGCCAAGTCGTACAGCAACTCCTCGTCGGGAAGGTCCTCGGGCGAGCAGGTGGTGGGGATCGCGGGCTCGGTGGCCTCGGTGTCGGGTTTCATTTCATCAACGCGGATGCTCATTGCAATATCCTTTCATATGAACATGCGCTCATAAAACTTGCTTCCGATTATATGAGCGCATGTTCATATGTCAATAACGTTTAAGTAATTCATCGGACAAAATGATGGGGAATAGTGGACGAGACCCCGGACTGAGCGGTTTTGATAGTCGATGCCGAGGTGGGTGCCCCCGCGCCGTGCAAAAATTGGAGTATTCTACAACTATAGGGGGTCTGTTTATCTATTCCCGGCCAAATAAAGCCGCTCAAGAGTTATCCAAGGGCGGTAAACAGACAAGATCTTCCTCAAATGTTGCCTAACGTTCCCCTTCGATAGCGTTTTTGTTTCTCATTTGGATTAACTTGTGGGTGTTGGAGGGCCGACCCTGCTGAATATTCGCAATTTTGCACGTCGCTAGGGTACCTACCTTGTTAGCCGGCCTAGTCTCCGGCCCCGAAGACCCTGCCCTCGGGCGCGAGGCTGCTTGTTTGGGCAAATGATGGGCTGTCGGATTCGACAGTCTGCATGTCATCGATTGCCGGAACTTCATTAATTGTCGGGTCATCCAGCGTGATGCCTTCGAGTGTTGCTTTTTCGAGGTCGATTCGTTGGCGCTCTTCGGAATCCTGGCGAAGCTGCTTCTGAATTCGCTTTTTCTCTTGTATAAACCTTCTGAGCACAAACTGTCTCAGGTCCTCTTGCATGATTTGAAAGTCTTTTGGCAGACGCGAGGGGCGTACGCCCTCTTTCCGCTGGATTGCTTCCATGACCCTAACAAAAGAGCTGGCATGCATAAAGGAATAACGGCTGACGGTGATGATTCCGTACCCCATGGACGCAAGTGCATTCTTGCGCTCCTCATCGATGGCGCGGTCTTCTTCCGCGTCATGATAAAAACCGTTGTATTCAATGTCTGTGCGAGATTTCTTTAGATACGCATCCATAAAGAACTTTTTGCGTCTCGTGAGATTCTTTGCGGCAGTGGTGACCTGCACCTCGTAATCGGTCTCAATTCCCTTAATACCAAGCCCTCCTTCGCTTTTGGGCAGCGTTAGCATCATGACAAATGCCGTTTCCATGGGAGACCGGCATCCGTCGCGCACACATTGGATCGCCTTTCGGGCAAGGGCCAGACCGTCGCATCTGGTAATGGAATTAAAGAACTGCTTTAACCTCTCGGTCGAGGTGAGCGCGAAACGCTCGGTATAGGAGGTGGAAGAGTCGGTTCCAAGGGAATAAGCGCCGCACAGTTCAAAG
>USMH01000175.1 GCA_900555745.1 uncultured Collinsella sp. | reverse complement strand
TCGTAGCTGCCCTTATACAGGTAGCCGGACTCCTTCATGCGCTCCCACAGGTACTGCACGGCATGGTGCTGGCGCGGCTCGGTGGTGCGGATGAAGTCGTCGTTGGAGATCTCGAGCTTGTTCCAAAGCTCCTTGAAGTGCGGAGCCTGGCTGTCGGTCCACTCCTGAGGCGTCATGTTGTGCTTGGCTGCGGCCTCGGCGACCTTCTCGCCGTGCTCGTCCATGCCGGTCAGGAACTTGACGTTATAGCCGGCGGAGCGGCGATAGCGAGCCTGAACGTCGGCGATGATGGTGGAATAAGCCGTGCCCAGGTGCGGATCGGCGTTGACGTAGTAGATGGGCGTCGTGATAAAGAACGAAGGCTTGCTTTGATCCATGGGGTTTGTCCTCCAGAAAAACGTTGCATACAGAGGATGATTCTAGCGCAAGGGCTGGATATCCTCCATCTATTGCATATCGAGCACCATGGCATAGACATCGCGCTTGCGGCGCGAATACTTCTGAGACAGGCGCTTGGCCACCGCAGACGCGGGCTCCCCCTCCTCGAGCGCGGCGCGGATATCCTCGCGCAGGGCCTCGTCGGGATCCGCCGCCGCTGCGCCAACCGGCACGATACCGGCCTCCTCATCCTCGCTCGGCGGCGCGATAACCAGCGCAATCTCGCCCTTTACCTCGCCACGAGCACGCAGTTCTTCGGCAAGCTGGTCGGCGGGCCCGCGCAAGACCTCCTCATGCAGCTTGGTGAGTTCGCGGCAGACAGCGACCACGCGCTGGGGAAAGACCTCGGCCACGGCCTCGAGCGTCGCCACGATGCGATGTGGAGACTCGTAGAAGATGAGCGCGCCGGGCACCACGGCAAGGCGCTGCAAACGGCGCACACGGTCGCCGTGCTTTCGGCCCAAAAAGCCCTCGAAGAAAAAATGCTCGCAGGGAATGCCGGACGAAACGAGCGCCGTGACGCAAGCAGAGGGCCCGGGAATAACTTCTACGGGTACATCGGCCTCACGTGCCGCCTCGACCAGCGCCTGGCCGGGATCGGACACGCTCGGCATGCCGGCGTCCGAGGCAAAGGCGAGGGTCTCCCCCGCCAGCAGACGGTCGACTAGGCCGGCGGCGCGGCTGGCGATCACATTCTCGTCGCAACGGACAAGCGGCTTGGAAATGCCCAGGTGCATCAGCAGCTTTGACGTCACACGCGTGTCTTCGCAGCAGATGGCATCGGCGGCGGCAAACGCCTCGCCAACGCGCGGGGACAGGTCGCCCAGGTTGCCGATGGGCGTGCCGACCACATAGAGTTTGCCCGTATGGGCGCTGTTTTGCGTCATATCAACCTATTCAATCATGCCGCGCTCGAGCGTACCGAGCGCCGCGCGGGCGTCCCATGCTGCAATGCGCTTCTCGGTCTTCCACGTTTGGAAGAACCAACCGGCAGCCGGCGCAAACGAAGCCAGCTGATTGGCGATAAACACGCGCTCGTAGGCATTGCGGCCCTCGGGCGTAACCGACGAGTTGGCAAAGATCGCCGCGCCCGACCATTCGCCCACCAGCACGGGGAACCCAGTCGAAATCGCCTCTTTAAGCTCGCGCTTGTTACGCGAAATCGCCGTCGTCAGCCCGCGGGGGCTCGTGATGTCGAGCGCATACTCGTCACGGTAATGGTACAGGTGAAGGTCCATGTAGACGTTCTTGTACTTGGCGCCGCGCATAAAATGCTTCCACTCGTTGGGATGCCCCGACGACGAGAAGACGACGATCTTATCCTCGGGCATATACGAACGGACGAGCTCGTAGGCGTCGCGATAGAAGTTGCGCAGGTAGTGCGCCGGAATGCCATCCGTCATGGTGAAGAGGCTCTTGCGGACACTCATCTGCGGCGTGTCCAGCAGCTCAATGCCCAGCAGGCTCTCGGCCTCGCCGTAGCGATCGGCCAGGCGCTCGAGCACGTCGAGCGCGACATGACGGCCGTTGGTGGACGAATGCCACTCGGCGACAGCCTCCGGCGTGGCGGGCGAATCGTTGGAATCGCCCTGGCCACCGGGCACAGTTGCCAGATCAAGCAGCACGCGGATGTCGTACTTGGCAGCCCACTCAATTGCACGGTCGATGTAGTCGACAACCGAGATGTAGGACGCATCGGACTCCTGCGAGCCAAAGGCATACCAGGGCACCGGCAGACGCACGGCATTGAGACCGATCTGCGCCATGCGACGGAAATCGTCCTCGCTCACAAACGTCTCGTAATGACGGCGCATGCGCTCGTTATAGGCGGCGGTGCCCATGGCCTCCTGCAGCTCGGCCGCGTTGGATGCACCGGTCGCCGCGTACAGCGACGGGGTCACCCAAGGCTCGGGAATAAACCAGCCAGAGAGATTAACGCCGAGTATCCTCTCCATCACTGCCCCCTTTTGAATCATACGGGCTAAGCCCGCATCGCTCTTGCATGACATATCTATCGATTTGAGTATACCCGCGCATGCAGACAGGCGACCGAACGGTCTACAAAGTGGCGCAAAAGTGGGAGGAATGTCTGGGACAGGTGGGCACGAGCTGGTGCGCCGAGATGTGCGCGCACGTCGGAAGTAAGCGCCGGAAAGCGCATCCCACTCTGAAGCCAAATTCCGGGACGCAATTTCCGCAGAGTCCTCGATAGAAGAAAAGGACCCCTTTGCAGAAGTCCTAGTCAATTCAAGGTGGCGGGGAAGGGAATCGCGTCCGCGCGCTGCGCGGACGGACCGCTGCGGCGCTTACGCGTTTACTCAGCTCCGCGCCCTCACGGGGTTCGATTCCATGTGGGGGCTGCATAAAAGAAAAGGACCCCTTTGCAGAGGTCCTAGTCAATTCAAGGTGGCGGGGAAGGGAATCGCGTCCGCGCGCTGCGCGGACGGACCGCTGCGGCGCTTACGCGTTTACTCAGCTCCGCGCCCTCACGGGGTTCGATTCCATGTGGGGGCTGCATAAAAGAAAAGGACCCCTTTGCAGAGGTCCTAGTCAATTCAAGGTGGCGGGGAAGGGAATCGAACCCCTGACACGAGGATTTTCAGTCCTCTGCTCTACCAACTGAGCTACCCAGCCATTTGAGGTGTGCCTTGTTTCAAGGCTTGATTAGTATAACCAAGGACGCGTTCCGGTCAACCGAGAATTTTAAAAAAGTTTTTGAGC
>USMH01000174.1 GCA_900555745.1 uncultured Collinsella sp. | reverse complement strand
GACAAGAAAGATAAGGTTTTATGCTTACCAAACTCCTCTGCGAATTCGGCGCAACGGCCCTCATGATCATCTTTGGCGTGGGCGTGCACTGCGATACCGTGCTTAAGGGCACCAAGTATCAGGGCTCCGGCCACATGTTTGCCATCACCACTTGGTCTTTTGGCATCTCGGTCTGCCTGTTTGTCTTTGGCGGCGCCGTGTGCATGAACCCGGCTATGGTGCTTGCCCAGTGCATCGTAGGCCTGGTGCCGTGGAGCAGCTGCATCCCCTTCATGATTGCCGATATGCTCGGCGGCTTTGTGGGCGCCGTAATCGCTTGGCTTATGTATGCCGATGAGTTCAAGGCTTCCGAGGGCGTCGTCGACCCCATTGCCCAGCGCAACATCTTCTCGACCAACCCCACCACCGAGGGTACGAACTATGCCCGTAACTTCTTCTGCGAGGCTATCTGCACCTTTGTGTTCATCAGCGCCATCCTTGCTGCCGCTAGCCGCGCCGGCGAGAACGTTCTGATGCTTGCCATCTGCGTCGGTCTGATCGTTTGGGCTGTTGGCATGGGCATGGGTGGCATTACCGGCTTCGCCATGAACCAGGCTCGTGACCTTGGTCCTCGCATGGCCTATCAGGTGCTGCCGATTAAGAACAAGGCCGACAACAACTGGAAGTACGGCCTGCTTGTTCCTGGCATCGCGCCGTTTATCGGTGCCGTTCTGGCCGCGCTGTTTGTGCATGGTTTCTTGGGCATGTTCTAGTCCAAGACAATTGATATAACGCCCGGGTCCGGCATAGGTTAACTTTTCGCCGCGTCCTCGGACATGCAAGAAGCTCTCGCTGCGCACTTCGTGCGGCGGGAGCTTCTTGCGTCCTGCGGAGTGCGGCGAAAAGTTAACCTATGCCGGACCCTGCGGGAATCCAGTTGTGTTCGAACAAGCAACCAACATATATATCTGAATTTGGATGTGGTGGGCACTTTGTTGTTAGGCGCTTTGAAGTGCGGCTGACACTTTGGGATGCGTGGCGGCCTGGGTTGGGGCGATGCTTTGGGATGAGCTTCTTACTTAGTTGAAGAGGGGCTTGATGGCTGAGAGGTAGTCTTTGGCTACGTCCTCTTTTGGGGCTTGGAAGTTGTGCCAGGCCCACCATTGGACCATTCCTACGAAGCTTGAGGCTATGTGGTGTAGTAGGAAGCTTCGGTCCATGGTTCCGGCGGGCCCTGTGGGGTCGGCGGGGACGGTTTCGGCTGCTCGTGACATGATGGTCTTGCGTAGGCAGTCGGCGAAGACGCGTGAGCCGGCGCCGGCTACGAGGGCTCGAACGCCCTGGCGGCGCTCCCAGAGGTTGTTGAGGATATGTTCGACCTGCACGAGTGGGTCGTCGAGCGGTGTGCCATCGTCGTCGAGGGCGTGGGTGCAGATGTCGCTTACGAGCTTGGACAGTAGGTCGTCTTTGCTCTTAAAGAGGCCGTAGAACGTGGCCCGACCCACATGGGCGCGCGCGATGATGTCGCCGACGGTGATCTTGCCGTAGTCCTCCTCGCGAAGGAGCTCGGAAAACGCCGTGACAATGGCGGCGCGGCTTTTGGTTTTGCGGGCATCCATGGCTATGCGTCCACGTGAACAAGCAGGCAACGGAGCGTGCCGGAGCAGCCCTCGTAGGGGCGCTTACCGGCGCCGTAGCCGACGGCTTCGATGCGGTAGCGGGCCGGCAGGTGCTCGGACGTGCGCAGTGCGGCGACGATGGCGGCACCCGTGGGCGTCACGAGCTCGCCGGCGACCGGTGCGGGCGTGAGGGCGATATTGCCTGCCTGGCATAGGTTGACGACGGCGGGCACCGGGATGGGCATAAGGCCGTGGGCACAGTGGATGGTGCCGTGACCCTCGGAGAGCGACTCGACGACAATATCCTCGATGCCCAGGTCATCGAGGCAGATGGCGACAGAGCAGACGTCGACGATGGAATCGACGGCGCCCACCTCGTGGAACATGACGGTCTCGGGCGTTTTGCCGTGAGCCTTGGCCTCGGCAGCAGCGAGTACGGAAAAAATGGCGAGCGCGCGACGCTTGGCGCCATCGCTTAGCTGCGAGCCATCGATGATGGCGGTGACGTCGGCTAGCGAGCGGTGATGATGGTGGTGGGCGTGATGGTGATCCTCGTGGTCATGACCGTGGGCCTCATGGTCATGCTCGTGGCAGTGCTTGCCATGATCATGATGGTGGTGCTCATGCTCATGCTCATGTGTGTGCTCGGCAGCTGCTTCGTCGCCGTAGAGCCAGGCCATGTCGTGGTCGTGGTTCTCGAGCTCCTCTGCCAGCTGAACGTCAAAGTCGCAGGCGTCGATGCCGTGCTTGTTTACGCGTGTAACGGCAATCTCAAAGCCGTCGACTGGTAGCGTGGCGAGCTGCTCGCGCAGATGCTCCTCGCTGGCGCCCAGATCGAGTAGAGCCGCGACGGTCATGTCGCCGCTGATGCCCGAGGTGCCGTCGATGATAAGCGTGTGCTGATGGTTGGACATGAAATGCTCCTTAACGGGCGCGGGATGTGCCGGCGCTCAGATGATTGATAAGACTTGCCTGGTAGGCGGCACCAAAGCCGTTGTCGATATTGACGACCGAAACGCCGCTGGCGCAGGAGTTGAGCATGGAGAGCAGTGCGGCTACGCCGCCAAAGCTCGCGCCATAGCCCACGCTGGTGGGGACGGCGATGACCGGACAGCTCACAAGGCCTCCGATGACGCTCGCCAGGGCGCCTTCCATGCCGGCGATGGCGATGACCACCTGCGCCTGGGCAAGTTCCTCAGCATGAGCGAGCAGGCGGTGCAGGCCGGCGACACCCACGTCGTAGAGGCGATCGACCTTGTTGCCGTAGAACTCGGCCGTCAGTGCCGCCTCTTCGGCGACGGGCAGGTCGCTCGTGCCGGCGCAGGCGACGACGATGCGTCCGTTGCCGGTAGGGGAGGGCTTGCCGCCCACGAGGGCGAGCTGGGCGTCCGGGACATATCCCAGGTCGATGTCGTTGCCGAGAAGCTCAGCGGTGCGCGCGGCTTTTTCGGCATCCAAGCGTGTGACCAGGATGCGCTCCTGGTCTGCATCGAGTAATGCTTTGATAATGGCGGCAATTTGCTCGGCGGTTTTACCGGCGCCGTAGACAACCTCGCCGGCTCCCTGGCG
>USMH01000173.1 GCA_900555745.1 uncultured Collinsella sp. | reverse complement strand
GGACGAACCCAACGTGCTCATCCTGGACGAGCCCGGCAACGACCTGGATACCGACATGCTCGCGATTGTCGAGGACCTGCTCGACGGCTGGCCCGGCACGTTGATCCTGGTGACGCACGACCGCTTTTTGATGGAGCGCGTGACCGACCAACAGTGGGCGCTGCTCGACGGCCACCTGACGCATATGCCCGGTGGCGTGGACCAGTACCTGCGCCTGTGCAACGCTACCGCCGAGGGCGAGCCCGTGGGCGCGCCGAGCGCCAAGACCGGCACGTTTGACACCGGTGCCGCGGCAGCTGCGGCCGAAAAGCCTAAGGCAAGCGGTCAGCCCAATGGCCTTTCCAACGCCGAACGTCAGAAGCTCCGCCGCGAGGTGAGCTCGCTCGAGCGCAAGATGGAGACGCAGCGCGCCCGCGTGGAGGAGGCCGAGGCCGCCATGGCCCAGGTCGATCCCACCAACTACACGGCGCTGGGCGAGCAGCAGGCAAAGATCGACGAGGCTCACGCCGCCATGGACGAGCTGGAGATGGCGTGGCTCGAGGCGAGCGAAAAGCTCGAGGGCGAGGAGTAGACGAGGATGATCAAAGCCGCGTTTTTCGATATCGACGGCACGCTGCTGAGCTTTAAGACCCACCGGATTCCGGCGTCGGCGCAGCAGGTGCTCGACAGCTTTCACGAGCAGGGGATTGCGTGCGTGATTGCCACAGGCCGCCCGACCTACCAGATGCCCGATTGGCTGTTCAACTTGGGTTGGGATGCGTACATTACGCTTTCGGGCCAGCACTGCTTTGATGCCGAGGGCGTCTACCGTAGCTGCCCGATTGACCCGGGCGACGTTGCGGTGATTGTGGACCAGGTGGCGCAGGGGCGCTACGACTCGCTGTGCATGCAGGGCGAGAACTCGTTTGTGAACCGCCTGTCCGAGCGCGTGGTGACGGCTGGCAGCAACGCGGGAATCGTCTACCACGAGGAGCCGTTTGAGCACGCCTTTGACGCACCGGTCTACCAGTTCTGCGCCTTTGTGGACCCGGCCGACGAGCATATCGTGACCGACGCCGTGTCGCATTCGCTCACCACGCGCTGGTGCGACCTGTTCTGCGACATTATTCCCGCTAACGGCGGCAAGGACCTGGGCGTGGCGGCGACGCTGGAGCGTCTGGATATCGACGCGAGCGAGGCGATCGCCTTTGGCGACGGCGAGAACGACCTATCGATGTTTTCCGCCGTGGGCACGAGCGTGGCCATGGGTAACGCACAGGACACGGTGAAAGCTGCGGCGACCTATGTGACGACCGCCGTGGACGACGACGGAATCTACAACGCCGCGAAGCACTTTGGACTGTTATAACTGCGGCTCGGCACTTAGGGATGCTCCTTTTCTGCCGGCAGCTGGGGGACACTCCTTGCGGGGCGTCCCCATTTTGTTTTCGTCCCGCACGTTTTGTGAAACACGGCTAACTTTTAGACAAAGTAGTAAGACATGGGCAACTTTTGCGCTAAAGTTAGCCGTGGAAAGTATCCAAAGGCTAACTAGCAATCATCGCGAAAGGCGGCCCATGGCCCTACGTGAATCCGGAGAAGACTATCTCGAATCAATCTACGTTCTGTCGGAACGTCAGGGCGTCGTGCGCTCGATCGACGTTGCGGAGTACCTCGGTGTAACTAAGGCGAGCGTTTCCAAGGCCATGGCGACGTTGGAAAGCAACGGCTATGTCGAAATGGGCAAGCGAGACGTTCATCTGACGGAGCGTGGTCTGGAGGTCGCTCGTCAAATGTGGGAGCGTCACTGCTTTTTCGTGGGGCTGCTAGAGGATGCGGGTGTTTCGGCTGAGGTCGCGTCGCAAGAGGGCTGCCACATGGAGCACTGCCTAAGCGAGGAAAGCTTCGAGAAGCTGAGGGCGATGCTGGGACGGGAAGATGCGGCGGGCCCAACAACGGAAGCCTAACTGACTTACAGTGGCGCGGAGTTCGCGCAAAGCGCGAACCAGCGACCGGGACCAGTAGTCCCGCCAACCAAGTCCAACTCAGACAAGGAACCCCGCCAGCAAGTGATGCCCAAGAACCTTCAGCTGTGTCAATGCAGGCCGGGACCGGGTTTGGTTTTGAAAACACTCCGCAGCGCGAGGCCCGCCTTTCCGTTGCTCCGCAGGAGCAGGAAAGACGGGCCTCATGCGCGAGGACGTTTTCAAAGCCAAGCCCGACCCCGGCTGGAGGGGCCACGAGTGCTACAGGTTCTTGACACCCATCGCGCGCATGGCGTTCAGGATGGCGATGATCGCCACGCCTACGTCGCCGAACACGGCAAGCCACATGTTGGCGATGCCCAGCGCTGCCAGCACAAGGATCAGCAGCTTAATGCCCAGCGCAAAGATGATGTTCTGCCAAACAATCGCCATTGTCTTGCGTGCCACGCGGATCGCGTGGGAAATGTTGGACGGCTTGTCGTCCATGAGCACGACATCGGCGGCCTCGATCGCAGCGTCAGAACCCATAGCGCCCATGGCAATGCCCACATCGGCGCGCGTAAGCACGGGCGCATCGTTGATGCCGTCGCCCACAAAGGCGAGCTTGCCCTTGCCACTCTCGGTTGCAAGCAGCGCCTCGACGCGCTCGACCTTATCGCCCGGCAGCAGCTGCGCGTGGAACTCGTCGAGACTGAGTTGCTTGGCCACAGACGCCGCAACCTCCTCGCGGTCGCCCGTGAGCATGACGGTGCGCTTGACACCGGCGGCGTGCAGGTCGCGAATCGTTTGCTCAGCATCGGCCTTGACGGTGTCTGCAATCACGATGTGGCCGGCGTACACGCCATCAACGAGCACATGCAGAATCGTTCCGATGACCTCGCAATCGGGCGCTTCGACTCCGGCCGCGGCGAGCATCTTTGCGTTGCCAACGACGACGTGCTTGCCGTCGATGGTTGCCGTCACGCCATGGCCCGCGTCGTTGGTGGAGTCGCTTACGCGTTTGGGGTCGAGTTCGCCCTGGAAGGCGGCGCGCACCGACTGCGCGATGGGATGGTCGGAGAATGACTCGGCGAGGGCTGCGACTTCAAGCAACGACTGCTCGGTATAGCCGGCCTCGGGGTGTACCGCGACCACCGAGAACGTGCCGTTGGTGAGCTGTCTCTTATACACATCTGACGCTGCCGACGATACCCCTTGTGTAGATCTC
>USMH01000172.1 GCA_900555745.1 uncultured Collinsella sp. | reverse complement strand
CCAGGTTGTTGGCATCGCGTACCATCTGACGGTCGAGGCCATCGGCAAACGCCTGATAACAGGTCGTTGAATCGTAGAAACGGTCGCACAGAACCACCTTGCCGGCAGCGAGGGCGGGAGCTATGACCTCGTGCACCAGCTGGGCACGCGCGGCCTCGTAGAGCAGCAGCTCGCAGGTGTCGCCCATCGCCGTATTGGCGGGGTCGAGCAGCAGGGCGCGGATCTTTTCGCTGATGGCGGTGCCGCCCGGCTCGCGCAGGCTCACAACCTGGTAGCCAGCGAGCTCGAGCGCGCGGGCAAGCAGGCGCGCCTGCGTGGACTTGCCGGCGCCGTCGACGCCCTCGAGCGTGATAAAGCTATGTTGAGCGGGCTCAAAAGCCATGGGCGCAGCCCCTTCCTACAAGGCGCGAAAATGCAAGTTATAGCAACCAAGCCATGATACCCCAGCGTCCGGCGCACCCCAAATCCCACCTAGTCATTGGGGACGTTCTTAAATGACTAGGTGGCAGTTAGGGACGTTCCCAAAGTGCCGGCCGAAAAGGAACGTCCCTAACTGCCGACCCTCTAAGTTGCGGTGAAATAGGGACTGAATACGCCTTCTAGCAGCAAATACAATCCCTATTTCACCGCAAGTTAGGAGTGGGCGCGAGCGTTGATGGCGAAGGAAATATCGCGCTCGAGGGCTAGGGCCCGTTCGCGTTCGAGGTCTTGGGTGAGGATTGCCAGCACGTAAGGGCGCTCGGCGTAGACGATTGCGACATCGTGCTGAGCATTCGCCAGACTGCCCGTTTTGTGCGCGACCAAAACGCCGCCGGGAACGCCCTCGACAATACCGCGCGCGTCTTCCTGCGCCAGCAGATATCCGCGCGCTCGCTCGCACAGCTCGGGCGTCGCGATTGCCCCCGCCGCCAGCCGCTGCAACACGGCCGCAGCATCACGGGCGCTCGTATAGTTCTCGCGACCTTGTGCCTGGGCCTCGGCATCCATCATCAAACGAGCGAGCACGGTCTGGGTCAGCCCCAATGCGGCACACGTTTCGTTGACCGTATCCATGCCAAGCCTGCCGATAACAAGGTTCGCTGCCACGTTATCGCTCTGGGCGATCATGGCGTGCAGCAGCTCGTCAATACTGTACGACGCACCCGCGCCGCGCGACTGAATGTTGCCGCTGCCACCCACGATATCCTGTTGCGTTACCGTTATCTGCCCGTCGAGGGACAGCTCGCCCGCCGCCACGGTCTCGAGCGCACAAGCGAGAACGGGAAGCTTGATGATGCTTGCCGCCACATGTCGCGCGTCCGGCGCCACAGCGACTTCACCATCGAGCGACGCGAACGTTTGAGGATCAAGCGCCACAGCATAGACCGAGGTAGACCCACCATACGGCTCGACAAGGGCTTCGATATCTTGCTGAAGGCCGGCAATCCAAGAAGACTTAGGGGCGGCCGTCGCTTTTGTCGCGGATGACCGCTTTGACGTTTGTTTGGCAGGGACAGCGGAGCCCTCAGCCTCGTTGCGGCTCGCGGCACAACCGCCGAGACTCATCACCGAGGCAAGCGCTCCGGTCAACATCCCGGCACAAAACACTCGACGCGAGCAATCGCGCGCAGTGAGGGGTGCATCCCCCGGCGGGAACCGGAACGCCTCTACGCTGTCGCCGCCACCCCGACCTTGCTCGCCGCAGTACACAGACTCACTCCCCACCATCGCATTCTACCGAGCCGTCGATAAACGGCCGCGCCGGACACCCAGCACGCCGCACTCATTGTGACGCATGCGACAGGGCTTGCGCGACATGATCATCCTCACATAACCAGTTGGGTCGGCGCGGCCCAACCGCACCTGAACCACCTTATAATCTAGCCAACACATCGAATGGAAGGAACCATCATGCCCCGGTTTTGTACCCATTGCGGCAAGCTTCTGAATGACGACGAGCGTTTTTGCACCAGCTGCGGAACGCCGGTAACCGATGATGGCCAGGCCTCTCAGTCGCAAGAGAATGCACAAGCAGCCGAACATGCCGCCGCGCCCGACGCCGCCTTCGACACCGCCGCGACCACGGTTCAGTCTGCGCAGCAGCCCACGTCGACTCAGCCCCAACCGGCAGACGTGACCGTACAGTCCGCTCATCAGCCCGCGCCCGCTCCCCAGCCCGAAGTCGGCACGACGCAGCAATGGGCGGCGCCAGCCGGCTCCGCGCCGCAGCAGCCCATACCGACCGCCGCTCCGCAGGCCGGCGCCCCCGCTGCTCCCAAAAACAACAACGCCCTGCTCATCGGCATCATCGCCGCGCTAATCGTCGTGATTATCGCGCTCGTCGTGTTCTTTATGATCAAGCCTTTCGACAAGGGCGCCGATGATACCAAGGGCACGACGATCGAGAAGGTCAAGATCGATCACGATAACGACGATGCGTCCGTCAAGGGCGACCCCAACAAGCTTGACGATGATGACGATGACGTCCACGATGCCGCCACCATCAGCGAGCAGAACGTCTACGACCAGCTGAGCTCCTACTACAGCAGGCTCTCCGATCTTGATCAGCAGGTCCGCGACTGCGCCACCACATTCAACACGTATTACCTTAAGGATGACCGAAGCTCGCGTCAGTCGGCCAGCGATGCCGCCGAGTCGCTCGAGGATCAGATCGACGACCTGAAGGACGAGGTCGAGGACCTGGACGTTCCCATCGACTCGCAGAATTACGGCTCGTGGAAAGATATCATCACACTCTATGACGACCTGGAGAATCGCATCGACGTCATTTGCGACGCTTGGGAGATCAGCCTTGAGTACTCCAGTCCCGCCAACCACAAGGACGAGATCGTGGCGCCGCTGGCGCGCGACAACGTAGCGGGCACCAACGACAACAAATACCGTCTGGACTTTGAGGACCGCTACCCCGGCGCCGCACCCGTCGAGGTGAAGTAATCCCAACAACTGATCAAAACTTGCGGTGAAATAGGGATCAATTAGGCCTTTTGCCAGCAAAAACAGTCCCTATTTCACCGCAACTTAGAAGTGGGGCCGGGCGCGCATTTGCATTTGCGCGCCCGGTCCCGCCGTGTCTATATGTGCTCGGATATGTGCTCGGCTACTTGTCGGCAGCGGTCTTTTTGGTAGTCGACTTCTTCGCGGTCGTCTTCTTGGCGGCAGTGGCTTTCTTAGCCGTCGTCTTC
>USMH01000171.1 GCA_900555745.1 uncultured Collinsella sp. | reverse complement strand
CGTCGCGCACGAGCTCAGGGTCGAGCGCCGAGGTAGCCTCGTCAAAGAGCATGACGTGCGGGTTCATCGACAGGGCGCGGGCGATGGCAACGCGCTGCTGCTGGCCGCCCGAGAGCTGGCTCGGCATAAAGTCGATACGCTCGGCAAGGCCGACCTTGGTCAGCTCCTCGATGGCAATCTTCTCGGCCTCTTCCTTGCTGCGCTTGAGCACCTTTTGCTGCGCAAGCATGACGTTCTTTTTGACCGACAGGTGCGGGAACAGGTTGAACTGCTGAAAGACCATGCCCAGGTGCGTGCGCACTTTGTTGAGGTCGACACCCTTGGCGCACACATCCACGCCCTCAACGATAATCGAGCCGCTCGTGGGATGCTCCAGACGATTGATGCAGCGAAGCATCGTCGACTTGCCCGAGCCCGAGGGGCCCAAGACCACAACGACCTCACCCTTGTGCACATCCAGATCTATGTCGCGCAGGACCACGTTGTCGCCAAAGGCCTTCTGGAGGTTCTTGATGCTGACGACGACCTCGTTCGAGTTATTGGTTTCGCTCATGATAGGACCTCCTTACAGACCGGCGATGTGATCGGCAGGCGTCGCGACAACCTGTCCGGCGCTCTTGGCGGGACGCTTCTTCTTGGTCTCGGCCGTGCCCAAAAGCCTCGCCTCAAGACCGCTCACCAAGCGAGCGAGCGGCAGGGTGATGACCAGATAGAACAGGGCGGCAACCACGTACGGTGTAATGGAGCCCGTCGTGGCCACGATGGTACGGGCGTTCATGACGATTTCGACCACGCCCACGGCCGCAAGCAGCGACGTATCCTTGTAAAGCAAGATAAACTCGCTGGTCAGCGTAGGCAAAACATTGCGGAACGTCTGCGGAATCATAACGTAGAGCAGCGTCTGGAAGGCATTCATGCCCAGAGAGCGAGCAGCCTCGTTTTGGCCCTTGGGGATCGATTGAATACCGGCACGGAAGATCTCACACAGGTACGCAGACGAGTTCATGGCCATGACGATGACGCCGAGCACGTAGTCATCAACCTTGACGCCGGCCAACGGCAGACCGAAGAACGCGATATAGATCTGCAGGAACGCCGGCGTACCGCGAATGATATTCACGTAGATACCGGCAAGGCAGCGCAGGATGCGCGACTTGGAAATGCGCATGAGCGATAGGGCGAAACCGAAGGGAATTGCCAGCGGAAACGCCACAAGCACGATCGAGAGCGACATGAGGAAGCCCTTGAAGACGATCGGCAGGCTCTGGACCAAAATGACCGGGTTCAAGAACAGGCGCAGGAACATATTGGAGTTCCAGGCCTCGACCCACGGCTGCTCCTTAAGATCGGCCAGGAAGTTATCGAAGGCCGTCACGCCCTTGATCTCCACCGACGGAATCTTGGAGATCTTCTTGGTCGAGCCATCGGCCAAAGTGTAGGTGCCGCTAAAGGCCTCATCGCCGCCCTCGACGGGGAAGGTCACGCCGTAAACCTCGACACGGAAAAAGCCGCCGGCAGGCGCCGTCTCGCCAAAGTCAATCTTGAGCGTCTGGCCGTCAGTCTTGCACGTGGGTTTCATGGGCGTACGATCCATGAGGTCCTCGCCCGAGAGCATCGTCAATCGCGTGTCATCGGTACCAAACGTCGTGCCGTCGACAAACGTCAGCGAAAGACCGCTCAGCTCCTCATCGGCATCGGCCTGGACCTCCCAGGTAATGCGCGTCTCGGTACCGCCGACCACAGCGCTGCCCGAACCGGTGTTGGGTCGGGCGGTAATCTTTGCGGTCTCAAGCGCCTGGGCGGTCGTGGGCGCATATGTCCCCACACACACCAGCGCGAGCGCCACGGCCATGACGCAGACTAGCTTTTGGAGCAAGGCGGGCAGTGGAAAACGCTGCTCCGCGGCCCCTTTGTTCAGTCGAGACAAGGTGGCTCCTATCGTAGAAGTTGTCGGCAAAACGAGACGGAAATGCTCTCCGTCAAGAGAAGCGCAAAGGCCCTCTCCGCCAAAGCGGAAAGGGCCCGCGAGCAACCAAGTAGCTATTTTACTTGATGTTGTACTTAGCCATGAGGGCGTCAACGGTACCGTCGTCGGTCAGGTCCTTGATGGCCTGGTTGATGTCGTCCTTGAGCTTGGTGTTGCCCTGGTTGATGGCGATGGCGTACTCCTCGCCGGTGCTAATCTGCTTAATGGTCTGGCAGGTGTTGAACTGCTCGGCGGTCAGCTGGCTGGCAACGGAGCGGTTGGTGACTACGGCGTCGCCCTTATCGGACTGCAGGGCGCTGAAGCACTCGGTGGCGTCCTTGTAGGGGACAATCTTGGCCTTGGGGAAGTTCTCCTGGGCAAAGGACTCGGCGGTCGAGCCAGACTGGACGATGATGGTAGCATCGGCGTTGTTGAGCTTCTCGCTGTAGTTGTCGGCCGTGATGTCGGTGTTATCGACCTTGGTCACGATAGCCTGATCGTCCATGTAGTAGGAATCGGAGAAAGTGACTTCCTTCTCACGCTCGGGCGTGTCGGTGATAGCCGCGATGGAAACGTCATATTTGGCGCCCGAAGCGACGCCCGGAACCAGCGTGTCAAAGTCATTGTTGACATACTCGACATCCAGGCCCAGCTTGTCGCCGATAGCCTTGATGAGCTCAAGGTCAAAGCCCTGATAATCGCCGTTGTCATCCTTGTACTCAAACGGAGCATACTCGGCAGAGGTGCCGACGGTCAGCGTACCGTCCTTGACGAGTGCGTACTCCTTGGAGCCGTCGACCTTCTCGACCTTAGCGTCGTCAGAGCTGCTGGAACCGGCATCAGAACCAGAAGTGGCGTTGGACGAGCCGCAGCCCGTCAGTGCGAGGGCGAGCGCCATGGCACCCGTGGCGGCAAATGCGCCAAGCTTCTTGAGCTTCATAATAAGTCTCCTTCCAATGACCCCACGTGATTCAGAGGTCTGCAAAAACTGAGGGTTATTATGCACCCGCTTGGAAGAATCTGCAATTAGAAAACTGATTGAAACAAACCCATAACGTGAATGGAGCATCCCACTTTATGGCAGCCATTACTGCTGCAATGACCTTAAGAGTTTGATTTCAGCCGCATAACCTGCAAGTTCGTTCGGTGTCTCCAAAATGAATGGCAATGCGCGCAAGCGGCCATTCGATACAATATTCTGCATAACCTGCATACCGCCACCAAATTCCTCGCTGCCAAGGT
>USMH01000170.1 GCA_900555745.1 uncultured Collinsella sp. | reverse complement strand
ATAAGCTGCACGTCAACGACCCGTCGTTGGTGTGGGAGCCCGAGACCTCGGTGGCGCTCGGCTTTGGCTTCCGCGTGGGCTTCCTGGGTCTGCTGCACATGGAAGTCGTCAAGGAACGCCTGGAGCGCGAGTTCAACCTGGACCTCATTGCCACGAGTCCCTCGGTCGACTATCACGTCTACAAGACCGACGGCGAAATGATCGATGTCCGCAGCCCGCAGGATCTTCCCGAGGCCACGCGCATCGAGCGCATCGAGGAACCCTGCCTCAAGGCAAAGATCATCTGCCCGCCTGAGTACACGGGCGCCGTCATGCAGCTCGCCATCGAGCACCGCGGCATTACTACCGACATGATCCATCTCACGAGCAAGTCGGTTGAGATGCGCTTCGATATGCCGCTTGCCGAGCTCATTTTGGACTTCTTTGACCAGCTCAAGAGTCGCACCAAGGGGTATGCCTCGCTCGACTACGAGTTCAACGAGTACCGTCCCTCCGAGCTCGTTAAGCTCGATATCTTGCTTTCGGGCGACGAGGTGGACGCGCTGTCGTTTATCGTCCATAAGGACAAGGCCTATGGCCTGGCCCGTGGCCTGTGCGACAAACTTAAGGAGATCATCCCGCGTCAGCTGTTCGAGGTTCCCATCCAGGGTGCTATCGGCAACAAGATCATCGCCCGTTCTACCGTCAAAGCGCGTCGCAAGGACGTTCTTGCAAAGTGCTATGGCGGCGATATCTCGCGTAAGCGCAAGCTGCTCGAGAAGCAGAAAGAGGGCAAGAAGCGCATGAAGGCCATCGGCTCGGTCGAGGTCCCGCAGGAGGCCTTTATGGCGATCCTCAAGGTGGACGAGTAGGTTCCATGGCGCTTTCTGAATATAGTACGCGGCTGCTGGGTGCCTATGCCGAGCAGCCGTTCCTTATGGCTCCCATGGCTGGCGTGACCGACCCCGCCTACCGCATCATGTGCCGCCGCCGCGGTGCCCATCTTGCCTACAGCGAGATGGTGAGCGTGGCGGGTCTTGCCTATGCCAGCAATAAGACGTGGCGTCTGGTGCTGCCTGCCGATGAGGAGCAGCAGATCTGCGTGCAGCTCTTTGGCTCCAAGCCCGATCAGTTTGCGAGTGCCGTCGCTGCCGTCGAGGAACGCGTGGGCGATCGCCTGTCATTGATTGATATCAACATGGCCTGCCCGGCTCGCAAGGTCGTCACCAAGGGCGAGGGCTCGGCGCTTATGCGCACTCCCGATCTGGCCGAGCAGATCGTCGAGGCGGCGGTGGGCGCGGCGCATGTGCCCGTGACCGTAAAGATTCGCAAGGGCTTTTACGCCGAAGACCGTAATGCCGCGACGTTTGCCCAGATGCTTGAGGGGGCAGGGGCCGCCGCGGTGGCGGTACATGGCCGCTGCGCCACGCAGCTCTATACGGGCCAGGCCGATTGGTCGGTCGTCGATGAGGTGGCCGACGCCGTCGAGATTCCCGTTATCGGTTCGGGCGATGTTTTCTCGGCCGAGGATGCCGCGGAGCATCTGCAAAGCTCGGGTGCCAGCGCGGTGTTCATCGCGCGCGGTATCTATGGTAACCCCTGGGTGTTCGGCGATGCCCGCGCCCTTGCGCTCGATGGCACGCCGGTACCGGTGCGTAGCTCGGTCGAGCGACTGGGCGCCCTGCGCGAGCACCTGACGCTCACGCACGAGCTGTTGCCGCTCATGTCGCGTGCCCGTACGTACGCGAGTTGGTATTTAAAGGGCATGCCCCATGCTGCGGCCTGGCGCGCCCAGGTGGTGCGCTGCTCCACGTACGAGGAGTTCATGGCATTGGTCGATGATATCGAGCGCGATGTGGTGGCCTGCGAGGCCGCACTTGCCGCCGGCGAGTCGGTGCCCGCGCATCCGCTGGAGGCCTAAGGGTGGCCGTTACCGCGCTGTACATGCACGTGCCGTTTTGCGCCCAAAAGTGCCGGTACTGCGACTTTGACTCGCGCAGTTTTGCTCCGTGCGACCTGAGCGCTGCGCTCGATGCCTATTTTGAGCAGTTGTATGCGCGCCTTGATGCCTTTGGAGACGTCGGGGCGCTTGCGCAGATCCGTACCGTCTATGTTGGCGGCGGCACGCCGTCGCTGGCGGGGGAGCGCCTGGTAGAACTTGCCCGACGTATCTCTGCGTGGTGCAAGCCCGTTGAGTTTACCTGCGAGGCCAATCCTGAGTCGCTGACCGCCGAGCTTACCGCTGCGCTTGCCAAGGTTGGTGTCACACGCGTCTCTCTGGGCGTGCAAACGCTCGATAACGCCGAACTTACCGCCATCGGTCGCATTCACGATGCCGATCGGGCGCTCGCTGCCATCACGATGGTTAAGGACGCAGGGCTCGATGTGTCCTGCGACCTGATGTGTGGCCTTCCCGGGCAGACCGCCGTAAGCTGGCAGCGCACGCTCGATGGCGTGTTGGCGGCGGCGCCGCATCACGTATCGGTGTACCCGCTCACGCTTGAGGAGGGCACGCCGCTCTACCGCATGGCGTGTCGCGACGAGTCGCTCGAGCCCGACGAGGATTTTCAGGCTGCATGCATGGATGCGGCGCGCGAGCGCCTGGGTGCGGCCGGCTATCACCCGTATGAGGTGGCAAGCTACGCGCTCGACGGCCATGAGTGCGCCCACAACATTGCCTATTGGACCGGACAGGGCTATCTGGGCTTGGGTCGCTCTGCCGCCGGTATGCTCGACGCCGAGGATTTCGATCGCCTGGCCGGGCTGTTTCCCGACGTGCCCGCTCGCGGCGATGCATATCGCGTGCGCTTGGTGCAACGCGACGATGCCGCGACGACGTTTGATGCCGAGTATCTGTCGCAGCGCGAGGCTGCGGCCGAGGATTTGATGCTCGCCTGCCGCATGACGCGTGGCATTGGGCCCGACCTGTTGGTTCGCTCGGCAAACGTGATCGCTGCAGATGAGTTGGCGGCGACCTGTGACCGTGCGCTCGAGTTGGGCCTTGCCACTTGGGTGCCCGATGGCGTTGAGGGGCTTGCGGAGCGCGTCGCCTCGAAAGACGTTATCGCAGGTCGCGTCCGTGCTCGTTTGGCGCCCAGCCACTTGGGCTGGCTCGATGGAAATGTGCTGTTCGAGCTGTTTTGGGGTCTAGCCTAGGCCGCTCGGGTAGAATTACCGCAATATATACGCTGCTGTGAGCAGGAGGTTGCCGCGCATGGCGACGATGAACGAAA
>USMH01000169.1 GCA_900555745.1 uncultured Collinsella sp. | reverse complement strand
TAACCACAGGCCCCGGGAGAGCGGGGACACCGGCTTAGGTTTATCGCGAGTTCCGAACGAACAGGAGGCCACTTAACCTCGATGTTTTGGACGTGACAGCGAGAGGGGCCCTGGCACGGCAATCTGACGTGAAACAAGGCGGCGCTGACCTTCTGGTCGCGCCGCCGAAGTTGAACGTCAGATTGCCGTGCCAGGGCCCCTCGCAGCGTCAAGAAGTCCGCCGTTCGGTAGAACGGCGGAATCTAATTGTTCAGCATGCGGTCGAAGCTTCCCGAGTCGCCATCCCGATAGTCTGCGGTCATCAGAATCTCCTGCGGAATGCGCCCGCCCTCGCGCAGCACGTTGCGGAACTGCACGCGCGTAACCATGGGCAGATCCTTGATCGTCGCTGCCAGGTTCTGCGGCACACCCTGGTTGGCAGCCGCGGGCTCGCACTCTCCGCCGGCCTTCACGCGACGCTTATGCTCAGCGAGCATGGCGCGGTACATGCCGGCATGCAGGCGAATCTCAACCACATTGGCATTGCGAGCCTGCTCGACGATGCGCGCGCCCTCGCGATCGATATCGCCCACGTAGTAGACGTAGTTAAAGCGATAGCCAATCTCGGCCAGATAATCATCCAGTGCGTGCGAGACGCTCGCTTTGCAGCCGCCGCCAAAAATCACGCCGCCCACTTTGATGCCAAAGAGCTTGGCATGTTTGCGTCCGCGCAGGAGCTTGACGATCTCGTCATAGGTATCCAGGTTCTCGACCATAATGAACGGCTTGTCGGCACCCAGCGTAAAGAAGCCCGTAAAGTGCACGGGGCGATTGGGGGCGACCTTGATCGCCTGCATGCTGATGCCCTTTTCGGTCATACGTCTGATCAGGCGCTCACCGTGCTTGCCGTCAAAAGCCTTCTCGTCGTTAAAGATCTGGTAGGCACGCTGGCGGCGCGAGGCAACCGGCGTATCGGCACCTCGGTTCTGCTCGATCCAAGCCTGGATGATTGCGATTTCCTCGGCAATCTTGCGGTTGGACATCTCGTTGTGCTGAGTGCGCTGCGGAGCCTTTTTGCCGTCCTTGCCCTCAACCTTTACGATCTGTGTCTGCTGCTCCTTGATCTTAGAGAGCGCCGTAGGCGTAGGGACAACTTTGAGCAGCTGCCTGCCTAAAACGCGGGCAAGGGCAAACGCCGAGACCTCGCCGTGGACTGCCGACTTGGGCTGCTGGGCAGCAGTATCTGCTGCGGTAGACTCCGGCTTCTTCTGAGACTTGCGCTTAGAATCGCCTTGGGAATTGCACTCGCGCTTCGGCATAGGCGCCTGCTTCTGCGGACGATCGGACTTGCTCTCCTTCGCCGGCTGGCGCTTAGGCTGCCCCGAAGAAACCTCGACCTTCGCATCCTCGTCCTGCGGCGTGGTCTTCTCGGCTGCAGTCTCGGCATGGGAACTGCGGCCCCCACGATGGCGACGGCGGCGAGGCTTGCTCGACGCGCCCTGCTCCGCCTGCTCATCAGTAGGCTGCTGGCCCTTGGCCTCGGCATCAACCTCAAGCTGCGGCTCAACAGGCTTCTGCTCGCGAGCCGCCGGCTCAACGGCCTTCTCGCCCTTCTCGTCCTGAGTGGTCGAAGCCGGCTCGCTCTTCTCCTGACGCCTTACGGGATACGCGCGCCCCGCAAAACCACGTCCGGGACGACACGAACCTGGAGCCTTCTTGACCGGTTCATCGGACGCGTCAGCAGCCTCGACGGAATCCTGGACCTCGCATGCAATACCTCGCTGCTCGGCCTTAAAGTGGGCACCGCGGCGACGCTTGGGCTCCTGGATCTCAGCATGCTCTTGAGTGCGAGTCGGCTCCTGCATCCCGACGGACTTTTCCTCGACGGCCTCAGCATCCGTCTCACCCTTTTGAGCAACGGCGCGACGGAAGCGCTCCTGCTGGGCGCGGCGCTGTGCATCGCGCTTGCCGCCCCCGCCAAAACCGCCGCGTCCTGCCTTGGCCGTAAAGGCACGCACGACGTTCTCATCGAGCAACTCATCGGTATCGACATGCTCACGCGGGGCAACTTCTTCCACAGCAGGCACGTCAGCGGAATCCTCGACGACAAAATCCTCGACGGACTCGGCAGGCTGCTCCTGGGCATCGCGGATCTCGGCATTGATGGTATAGAACGCCGGGCGCCCGTTAATGCCGCTACCCTCGATCTTGGTCACGATATTTGCCGCGATAAGCTCATCGCGCATCGCCTTGGTGTCACATTCCTTATCGACGGAGCGGAAAACCTGCGCCAGCGCGCTCGACTTAATCTTGAGTGCCTTGCGGCAAAGCAGGTCGTAGGCAACCAGCTTTGCCCGCTCGGCAGAAAGCGACGTTTGTCCGCTCAGACGCTCAGCCAGAGCATCGACATTTTGTTGGTTATCGGAATATACCGTCTTGGCCACGGGGCCCCTTTCATATGCACACATATACGTCTATATGGTACAACGCGCGCCCTTATCCACGCAAAACATCTGCGAGAACACTCGAGCGTCACCCGCTTTTGCATGAAAAAAGACCGAGCCCGCGAAGTCGCGGACCCGGTCTTTCCGAGTCATATAGATGTGACGTTCAACTCGTCAGGTCGACTAAGCCTTGGCGGCCTCGGCGTCGACAGGAGCCTCGGCAGCAGCAGTGCGGCCATACTCGGCCTTGCCCATCTCGGACCACTCGGGCTCCTCATCAGGCATGGAGCCAGCCTCCTTGCCGAAGAACTCCTTGAGGCAGTTGACGGCGACGATGAGGCCCAGGACCATCAGCAGGACGGCAAAGACGAGCTGCAGGCCCTTGGTGGCGGCGACGGAGACGGCGGCCGTGGTGGCGGTAGCCGGGATGGTACCGAAGAAACCGTAGGCCTGGACGGCGGTCATGCAGCCCATGGCGCTCTGGACCAGCGAGGTGAAGGTGCAGCAGAGCAGGAAGACGACGGGCACGTAGAGCATCCAACCCTTGCGGCCGGTGCACTTGCAGAACACGGCGAGGGTGATCATGGTCATGCCGCCGAGCAGCTGGTTGGAAGCACCAAAGAGCGGCCAGATGTTGGCATAGCCACCAAAAGCGAGGGCGAGACCAGGAAGCAGGGTGACGACCGTGGCGAACCAGGGGTTGCCGAGGACCTTCATGTAGCCGGCCTTGGACTCGATGGCCAGGGCATCGTTGGTCTGGGCAAAGAACTCGGAGAACGAGGTGCGAGCGATGCGGGCGACGG
>USMH01000168.1 GCA_900555745.1 uncultured Collinsella sp. | reverse complement strand
GATATAGGTACTGCGCGATACGAGCGCCAGCTCGCGCTTCTTGGGCGTCTGAACATTCTGCTCAGTCTGGGAGTTTTCCTGTGCTTCCATGCTACTCACTCCCCTTCTCGTCGTTGGTGACGGGAATAAAGCCCGCCTCGCGAATCTGCTTGTCCATCTTTTCGGACGTCACATAGTCGATGTAATCCTGCGCCTGCTGCGAAGGCGCACCCTTCACAAAGAAGTAAAGGTCGCGTGAGATGGGATAGCCGCCGCTCGCGACCGTCTTCTCGGACGCCTCAACATGATTGACCGAGACGGCCTTGACCGAGGTCTTGGCGTTGAGGCTATCGACGAAGCCCAGCGAAATGTAGCCAATGGCACCGCGCGAACGAGATACCACGTCGCGCACCTGGCCCGTGCCCGAAAGAACGGCCGAGCGGCGATCGAACGGGGTGCCGTCCATCACGATGGTGCGGAAGGCCTCACGCGTGCCGGACGCCTCATCTCGATTGATGACCTGGATCCTCAGGTCCTCGCCACCGACTTCTTTCCAGTTGGTGATCTTGCCGGCGTAAATATCGCGGAGCTGCTCGGTCGAGAGGTTATCGACCGGGTTATCGTCGTTCACGATGACCGCGATACCGTCGTGGGCAATGACGATGGGAGTCAGGCCCAGATCCTGTTCGTCGGCATTGAGTCCACGGGAGGAGCTGGCGATATCGGCTGTGCCGGCGCCGACGGCCTCGATGCCAGCGGAAGAACCCAAACCGGAAACGAGCACGTCGATGCCGGTCTCCTCCTTAAAGCCCTCGGCCGCAATCTCGGCGATAGGAAGGCAGGTCGTGGAGCCGGCGACGGTAATGGAAGAGGTAGAAGATCCCGAAGAACAGGCGCACAGCGTAAGCGTAAGCACAGCGGCGCTCAGGACCGATACGATCTTTCTCATAGCATCACGCCGATCGCAGCATGGCGCCCACAGGTGCCGTCCTCGTTACGGTAGGAATAAAAGCGGTCGTTCTGACGCACAGTCGAAAGCTGGGTATCCACGATATTATCCGCGTCGACACCGACATCTACCAGCGCCTCGCGAATGGCAGCGGAAAGATCGAGCATGCGAGAGGCACTCGCATCGATGCAAGAGAACTCGGCGGCAAAGCGATCCATGAGTTCCTGGGATACCTCATATTCGTCACCCAAGATATGGGGGCCGATATAGGCGGAAACGTTGCTCGCATCGCAGCCGGCAGCATCGCAAAGCGCCTGGCACGCCTTGGCAGAAATACGTGTAATCGTGCCCTTCCAACCGGAGTGCACCACGGCAAATCCGCCAGGGGCCACCAGCACCACGGGAACGCAGTCGGCAAAGCAGAGCAGCACGGGCACGTTATGCGCCGTGCAGACGATGGCATCACAGCCCTCGGCAATCTGCTCGCGAACGTCCTCAAGGTCATCGGCGCCGTTCGAGGTCACCGCAACGATATGATCACCATGGACCTGATTGGGAACGAGCAGGTTGTGCTCGCACTCGGCGGCACCCATAGCTTCGAGCGCACGACGACGATTTTCTTGAACAGCAAAGGGGTCATCGCCAACATGCGAGCCCAAGTTGAGTGAGGAGTACGCATCTTCGGAAACGCCACCGGCGCGCTCGGTGAAGGCAAAGCGAACATCGGATGTCGCGCCCTCCACCAACGTAACTCCATCATGGTCGACACGCGAAACTTTGTCCGCACGTGCTGCCATACTAAAGCCTCCTAATAACACAAGTACCGCGGCATCGCCGCTACAGCCCGCGTTTATACGGCTGTCATACTTCTCTAAAAGGATACCTGCTGCGCTGGAGGCAATCGTAAAGGGAACGTAAAGAGATTGGAGGTTCTAGTTTACAAAGTCGAAGTAAAAAGGGCGCGTCCATACGGACACGCCCCTGTGCACAACAATGCAAAGAACGACTTAGAAGCTACCGCGCTTCAGGAAGTCGGGAAGCTCGAACTGATCGTTGCCGAAGTTAGGAAGCTCGGTGCCACCGACGTTGCGGGTCGGAGCGGCCTGAGCCGGGCTCGTGGCAGGAGCGGTGCGCTGCGGCTCAGCGGAGGCAGCGGCCTTGCTCTGAGACTGCTGAGCAGCAAAGAGCTCGTCCTGACGGTTGACGTTGGAGTCGGAGAAGCCCGTAGCGATGACGGTGATACGCACCTGATCGCCCAGGGACTCGTCGACAACGGTACCGAAGATGATGTTGGCCTCGGGGTCGACAGCGTTGGCGACAACGTCGGCGGCGTCGCTGATCTCCTGGATGCCCAGGTCCTTGGAACCGGCGATGGAGAGCAGCACGCGCGTGGCGCCATCGATGGAGCTCTCGAGCAGCGGGCTGGAGATGGCCTGCTGGGCAGCGTCGACGGCACGGGTATCCCCAGAAGAGGTACCGATACCCATCATGGCGGTACCGGCCTGCTTCATGATGGTCTTAACATCGGCGAAGTCCAAGTTGATGATACCGGGGACGGTGATGAGGTCGGTGATGCCCTGGGTGCCCTGGGAAAGGACGCCATCGGCAATCGCGAAGGCCTCGAGCATGGTGGTCTTCTTCTCGGCGATGTCGAGCAGCTTATCGTTAGGGATGACGATCATGGTGTCGACGCAATCGGAGAGGGTCTTAATGCCCTCCTCGGCGCTCTTCTTGCGCTTGCGGCCCTCGAAGGTGAAGGGCTTGGTCACGACGGCGACGGTCAGCGCACCGACCTCGTTCATCGCGATATCGGCAACGATGGGAGCAGCGCCGGTACCGGTGCCACCGCCCTCGCCGCAGGTGATGAACACCATGTCAGCGCCAGCGAGCGCCTCGGCAATGTCGTCGCGGGACTCATCGGCAGCCTTGCGGCCAACCTCGGGGTTGGCGCCGGCGCCCAGGCCGCGGGTAAGGTCGGTGCCGATGTGCACCTTGATATCGGCATCAGAGATCGCGAGTGCCTGAGCATCGGTGTTGATGGCAACAAACTCGACGCCGCGGATGCCCTCTTCGATCATTCGATTGACCGCGTTGGTACCGCCGCCGCCGACGCCGACCACCTTAATGACGGCAAGGTAGTTGTTGATCTCTGTCTCGTGCATGTCGGTCCTCCGAACAAAGGTTATAGCCATAGCATGGGTCGACCCCGCGCACATTAACCTTCAGGTTGAAAGTAAATGCAAAGGTAAACCGTATTATGGTTGCACATTATGAACGTATCAGTCAAATAATTGACCGTGAAAACCAAACAAACCAGATAAACGGCG
>USMH01000167.1 GCA_900555745.1 uncultured Collinsella sp. | reverse complement strand
TTAAACAGTCCCTATTTCACCGCAACTTCCATGACCCCGTTACACCAACAAAGACTGTCCCAAACGACTAGTGGCGGCGGGCGTTGAGTTCGCCGGCCAGTTCGTCGAGGGTGATGCCGTAGCGCTCGAGCGTCACGAGCAGGTGGTAGATCAGGTCGCCAGCCTCGTAGCGGATGTGATCGTGATCGTTATCCTTGCAGGCCATGATCACCTCGCTCGCCTCCTCGGCAAGCTTCTTGAGCAGCTCGTCCTCGACGTCGGTCAGCAGACGCGCGGTATAGCTCTCCTGCGGCGACGCGTCGCGACGACCGTGAATCACCTCGGCCAGACCTGTCAGCGTCTCACCGATATTTCCATCCTGAACGTTTGCGGTGCGCACACCCATGGTTCAATCCTTTCTGGTGGCCGAGCGTCTAATCGAGCGCCCGCCCTACGCGAGTTTCTTAAAGAAGCAGGTACGGTTGCCGGTGTGGCAGGCCGGACCCGGCGAGTCGACCTTGACCAGCAGCGTATCGCTATCGCAGTCGGCCCAGAGCTCCTTGACCGCCTGCATATTGCCGCTCGTCACGCCCTTGTTCCAGAGCTCCTGGCGACTGCGGCTCCAAAACCACGTGGTACCGGTCTTGAGCGTCAGCCCCACCGACTCCTCGTTCATCCAAGCAACCATAAGCACCTCGCCGGTGTCATACTGCTGAACCACACAAGGAATCAGCCCCTTGGCGTCGTATGTAAGCTTTGAAGGATCGGTTATCTCTTCCATTTCTCTTCCCAATTCAAACATCGCAGGTCGGCGAGGGCTGCCCAGGCACCCGCAGTTTTAGAAGTCCAATCTCACAGGGATGCCCTGGCTGGCCATATATTCCTTTACTTCGCGAATGCTGAAGGTTCCAAAGTGGAAGACGCTGGCCGCCAGCACGGCATCGGCCTCGCCCTCGATCACGCCCTCGGCAAAATGTTCGAGCGTGCCCACGCCGCCGCTCGCAATCACCGGAATCGGCACCGCGCGCGCCACGGCGCGGGTGAGCGCCAGGTCAAAGCCAGACTTGGTGCCGTCGCGATCCATGCTGGTCAGCAGGATCTCGCCGGCGCCGCGACGGGCCGCCTCCTCGGCCCACGCCAACGCGTCGATACCCGTGGCGTTGCGGCCTCCTGCGGTAAAGACTTCCCACTTGTCGGCACCGGATGCGCCGGGCAAACCGACGCGCTTGGCATCGATCGCCACGACCACGGCCTGGCTGCCAAACGCCGCGGCAGCTTGGCTGATCAACGACGGGTCGCGCACGGCCGCCGAGTTGAGCGACACCTTGTCGGCACCGGCGGCAACCATGGTGCGCATGCCCGCAAGGTCGCGAAAGCCGCCGCCCACGGTATAGGGAATAGCGAGCTCCTCGGCTGCATGCGCCGCCATCTCGATAGTCGTCGCACGGTTGTCGCTCGTGGCGGTAATGTCCAAGAAGACGACCTCGTCCGCACCCTCGCGGTCGTAGGCACGCGCCAGCTCCACCGGGTCGCCCGCATCGCGCAGGCTCACAAAGTTGACGCCCTTGACCACGCGGCCGTCCTTGACATCCAAGCAGGGAATCACGCGTTTGGTAAGCATGGGCTACTCCTCCCCTCGGGCGGCGGCCAGCGCCTGCACCAGCGTAAAGTTGCCCTCGTAGAGCGCGCGACCGGTAATGGCACCTTCAATCGCGCCCTCACCCACCGCAGCCAGCGCACGGATGTCGTCGAGCGTCGAGATACCGCCCGAAGCCACGACGGGAAAACCCGCGACCTCGGCCACATGGCGATACGCCGCCACATCGATGCCCGTCTGCATGCCATCACGCGCGATGTCGGTATACACCAGATGCTTAAAGCCCAGCTCGGAAAGCTGCGCCACGGCGTCGTCGAGCGCCATGCCCGCGCCGTCACGCCAACCGTTCACCTTGACCTGGCCGTCGTGTGCGGCAATGTCGGCCACCAACAGCTCGCCAAAACCTTGGGCTGCCACCTCGGCAAAACCCGGCTCGGTCACCAGCACGGTGCCCAGCGCAATGCGGCGCGCACCGTAGCCGGCCAACTCGTCGATGCGCGCGAGCGAGCGGACGCCGCCGCCCACGTCCACGGACAGACCGTCGACGCCGCAGATGGCCTTGATCGCCGCTGAGTTGGCAGCGCATGCGTCCTCGTCCTCGCCGAAGGCAGCGGACAGGTCTACGACGTGCACCCAGCTCGCGCCCTGCTCGGCAAACGAGCGGGCGACGGCCACAGGGTCGTCGGAATATACCTTGCAGCGGCTACGGTCGCCGCGCTCCAGGCGCACGACCTTGCCGCCGATCAGATCGATTGCGGGAAACAGGATCATCGGCCGGCCTCCTCGACGATGTTGACGAAGTTCTTAAGGATGCGCTGACCCAGCGCGGAGGATTTCTCGGGATGGAACTGGCAGCCCCACACGTTGCCGTGACGCACGATGCACGGGAAACTCCGCGTATAGTGCGTGCGTGCCAGCACATCGGCGGCATCGGCGTCGTCGGCCACCGCATAGCTGTGGGTGAAGTACATGTTGGCACCCTCGGCAAAACCAGCGAGCAACGGATCGGCCGCGCCGGCGGGCGTCATGTGCACCTGGTCCCAGCCCACGTGCGGCACCTTCAGGCGGCTCGACTCCAGGCGTGTGCACGAACCGCGCATAATACCCAGGCCATCGACCCAGGGACCGCCAACCTGCTCGGAGGCGTTACCGTCGGCGACCGCGCCCTCGTCCGCGGGCACGCCCTCGTTGCCGCGCTCAAAAAACAGTTGAAGACCCAGGCAGACGCCGAGCAGCGGAGTTCCGGCGGCGACGGCATCGAGCACCGCGTCCGCCTCGCCGCTCTGGCGCATAAAGGCGATCGCGTCATAGAACGCGCCCACGCCCGGGATGACCAGTCCGTCGGCATTGCGGATCTGCTCCGGATCGTCCGACGTGCAGGCGGCGGCACCGGCGCGCGCAAGCCCACGCGCAACGCTCGACAAGTTGCCCTTGTGGTAGTCGACCACCACGATCTTCGGTTCGCCCACGCGACCCTCCCTTTTTCAATTCAAAACCTGTCCCTTTGTGGCGGTTACAGCGAGCCCTTGGTGCTGGGAATGCCCTGCACGCGGGGGTCCAGCTCGCAGGCGCGGCGCATCGTGCGGCCCACGGCCTTAAAGGCGGCCTCGATGATGTGATGCGAGTTACCGCCCGCCAGCTCGCGAACGTGCAGCGTGAGCTTGGCATCGCGCGCAAAGGCAT
>USMH01000166.1 GCA_900555745.1 uncultured Collinsella sp. | reverse complement strand
GGCATGGTCTGCATCTATGTCGCCATCGGCCAGAAGGCCTCCACGGTTGCCAACATCCGCGAGACCCTCGCTCAGCACGGTGCGCTCGACTACACCATCATCGTTTCGGCCACCGCTGCCGATTCCGCCCCTATGCAGTACATCGCGCCTATGGCCGGTGCCGCTATTGGCGAGTTCTTTATGTACAACGGCGAGGACGGCAAGCCCGCCAGCGAGACCAACCCCGGCGGCCACGTGCTCGTCATCTACGACGACCTGTCCAAGCAGGCTGTGGCCTACCGTCAGATGTCGCTGACGCTGCATCGTCCGCCCGGACGCGAGGCCTATCCTGGCGACATCTTCTACCTGCACTCTCGTCTGCTCGAGCGTGCCGTCAAGATGTCCAAGAAGAACGGTTACGGCTCCATGACGGCACTGCCGATCATCGAGACCCAGGACGGCGACGTCTCGGCCTACATTCCGACCAACGTCATTTCCATTACCGATGGTCAGATCTACCTGCAGTCCGAGCTCTTCTTCCAGGGTCAGCGCCCGGCAGTCGACGTGGGTATCTCCGTGTCCCGCGTCGGTGGCGATGCGCAGACCAAGGCCATGAAGCAGGTCGCCGGCAACCTCCGTCTGGACCTCGCTTCCTATCAGGAGCTCGCTGGCTTTACGCAGTTCGGCTCCGACCTCGACGAGGCTACTCAGAAGCAGCTGACCCACGGTGCTCGCATGACCGAGCTCCTGAAGCAGCCGCGTTACAAGCCGTTTGAGGTTGGCGAGCAGATCGTTACGCTGTTCGCTGGCAACGAGGGCTTCCTGGATGACCTGGAGATCGCCGACGTGCTGCCCTTCCGTGCCGAGCTCATCGAGTACATGGACAATGGCTTTGGTTCGCTGCTCGACAAGGTTCGCGCCAAGAAGATCGATGATGACACCAAGGCTGAGCTCTTGCGCGTCATCGGCGACTTCAAGCAGCAGTTCATGGCCAAGCACCATTCGGATGTTTCTGGATCAGAGGAGAACTAAGCCCCATGGCCAACCTTCGCGACATTAAGAAGCGAATCTCCTCGGTTACCACGACCAAGCAGATCACGCGCACGATGGAGATGGTCTCTACGGCCAAGATTCGTCGTGCCCTCGATCGCTCCAAGCAGGCCGAGCCCTATAAGGAGGCGCTGACCGACGTCATGTTGACGGTCGCCGGCGACGCCTCCTGTTCGGGCACCGATCCCATGCTGCAGAAGCATGAGAGCGTCAAGCATGGCCTGATTGTCGTTATTGCCTCGGACCGCGGCCTTGCCGGCGGTTTCAATACGACGGTGGAGCGCACGGCCGAAAAGCTCGCCGCTTCTTGGGCGAACGACGGCATCGAATGCGAGATCATCGCGTGCGGGCGTAAGCCGGCCACGTATTTCCGTGACCGCGCAAACGTTGTCATGCACTTTGAGGGCAACTCCTCTGAGCCCGATTTCAATCAGGCCCGCATGATCTCCTCTCATATCTGCGATGCGTATCGTGCCGGTGAGCTTGACCGTGTCGAGCTTGTCTACCACCACGCCAAGAACCGCGTGGATCAGGAGCTTCGCGTCGAGCATCTGTTGCCGCTCGACCCCGAGATGATCGCTATGGCCCACGGTCCGCGTAAGAACGAGACCGACGCCCCTAAGCGCATCTCGTCCACGTTCGAGTTCGTGCCCTCTCCCGAGCATGTTCTCGGCAAGCTTGTGCCGTCTTATATCCTGACGGTCATCTACCAGGCCCTGATCGATTCGGCGGCTGCCGAGCAGGGTGCACGCCGCAAGGCCATGCACTCCGCGACGGAAAACGCCACCGCGATCATCTCGACCCTTACCCGCACGTATAGTCGCGTGCGCCAGGCTTCGATCACGACCGAGATTAACGAGATCGTCGGCGGAGCCTCAGCATTGGAGGAACAGTAATGGCTAATAACACCGTAAAGCTTGCGGTCGAGGAAGCCACCAAGAAGACGACTGCCGGTGATGGTCGCATCGTGCGAATCATCGGCCCTGTCGTCGACGTCAAGTTTGACGGCGCGGTGCCCCCGATCTACAACGCGCTCACGGTCGAGGCCGAGACCCCGATCGGTCATCTGAGCACGATCCTCGAGGTCGAGAGCCAGCTTCCGGGCGGCGTCGTCCGCACGGTCGCCATGTCCTCGACCGACGGCCTGCAGCGCGGCCTCATCGCCACCGATACCGGTGAGCCCATGAAGATGCCCGTTGGTCCCAAGACGCTCGGCCGCATTTGGAACGTCATGGGCAAGCCCGTCGACGGCAAGCCCATGCCCGAGGTGGAGGAGTTCTACCCCATCCACCATGCAGCGCCCCGTTTCGACGAGCTCACCACCAAGACCGAGATCTTCGAGACCGGCATCAAGGCCGTTGACCTGCTCGAGCCCTACATCCGTGGCGGCAAGACGGGCCTGTTCGGCGGCGCCGGCGTCGGCAAGACCGTTCTGATTCAGGAGCTCATCAACAACCTTGCCCAGGAGCACGGCGGCACCTCGGTGTTCACCGGCGTCGGCGAGCGTACCCGCGAGGGCACCGACCTGTTCCTCGAGATGAGCGAGTCTGGCGTTATCGACAAGACCTGCTTGGTCTATGGTCAGATGAACGAGCCGCCCGGAGCGCGTCTGCGCATCGGTCTGGCCGGCCTTACCACCGCTGAGTACTTCCGCGATCGCGGTCAGGACGTTCTGCTGTTCATCGACAACATCTTCCGCTTCTCCCAGGCGGGTTCCGAGGTTTCCGCACTGCTGGGCCGTATGCCGTCCGCCGTTGGTTACCAGCCCACGCTGGCAACCGAGATGGGCGACCTCCAGGAGCGCATTACCTCGACCAAGACGGGCTCCATTACCTCCGTCCAGGCTGTCTACGTCCCCGCAGACGACCTGACCGATCCGGCGCCTGCCACGACGTTTACGCACCTCGATGCCACTACGGTTCTTTCGCGTAGCATTTCGTCGCTCGGCCTGTTCCCGGCTATCGACCCGCTCGCGTCTTCCTCCGACGCTCTCGATCCCTCGATCGTCGGCGAGGAGCACTACCGTGTCGCCGTCAAGGTCCAGGAGCTCCTGCAGGAGTACTCCGACCTTCAGGACATCATCGCAATTCTGGGTATGGACGAGCTGTCCGAGGAGCAGCGCCTTACGGTCAACCGTGCCCGTAAGATTCAGCAGTTCCTCTCGCAGTCCTTCCACGTCGCCGAGAAGTTCACCGGCAACCCCGGTGTCTACGTCCGCGTCGAGGATACCGTCCGCTC
>USMH01000165.1 GCA_900555745.1 uncultured Collinsella sp. | reverse complement strand
AAGGCGATTGCCGAGCGCATCTTTGTGCCGGTCTTTGCGGGCGATTGCATTAAGGAGCAGGGCGTCAACTCGCTGATGGACGACATCGCGACGTACTTCCCGGCGCCGACCGACTACGGCGAGATGCCGCTTATCGACGGCGATTCGCTCAAGATTTCGAGTGACGATGATCGTCCGGTGGCGTTTGTGTTTAAGACGTTGGCCGATCCGCAGCAGGGTCGCATCAGCTTTATCAAGGTGCTGACGGGTACGCTTGAGCCGGGTCTTGAGCTGATCAACGCGCGTACCCGCAAGGGCGACCGTCTGGCTCACCTGTATGTGATGTGCGGCCGCGATATGACCGAGGTTGGCCATGCCTATGCCGGCGACATCATCGTGGCGCCCAAGCTGGCTGCCGAGACGGGCGACACGCTCTCGATTACCGGTAAGGTCGAGGCCGCGGCGTTTAAGTTTCCCAACTCGCAGTACCGCATTGCCATCGAGGCCGAGAACCGCGGCGACGAAGAGAAGCTCTACACGTTTATCGAGAAGGCCTGCAAGGCCGATCCGACCATGAGTATCGACCGTGATGAGGAGACCGGGCAGACTATCATTTCGGCGGTGGGCGAGGCACAGGTTTCGGTCCTGCTCAATCGCCTTGAGGACCGTACCAAGGTCGCGGCCAAGAGTGTGCCGATCCGTATTCCGTATCGCGAGACCATCCGCCGCACGGCAAGTGCCCAGGGTCGCCACAAGAAGCAGACCGGCGGCGCCGGTCAGTACGGCGACTGCTGGCTGCGCGTTGAGCCGCTCATTGGGCCCGACGGCACGAGCGACGGCTATGAGTTTGTGGACGAGGTCGTAGGCGGCCGCATCCCGCGCTCGCTCATTCCTGCCGTGGACAAGGGCGTTCAGGAGACTATGAAGGACGGCATCATTGCCGGCTACCCGCTTACGGGCATTCGCGTGGCTGTGTACGACGGCTCGTATCACAGTGTCGACTCCAACGAGATGGCGTTTCGCGCGGCGGCTCGCATCGGCCTACGCAAGGCATGCGCCGATGCCGACCCGGTGGTGCTGGAGCCCATCGAGGAAATCACGGTGACTATCCCCGAGAGCTACGCCGGCGCCGTGATGGGCGACATCTCGGCCTCACGTGGTCGCGTGACGGGCATGGAGACCGATGAGCGCGGCGACACCGTGGTCATCGCCCAGGCGCCGCTGGCCGAGCTGACGGATTACTCGACGCGTCTGCGCTCTATCACGCGCGGCACGGGCGACTTTACCATGAAGCCCGCAGGCTATGAGCAGGTGCCTTATGACGTTCAGGCCAAGCTGGTCGAGCGCTATGAGGAGGGCCGCGCCAAGTAGCGTGTGGCTTTGCCTGCAACATGCATGCCGATGCAAGGGCCGCTCTGGGTAATCCGGGGCGGCCCTTTTTGATCCCTTGGGGACGGAGGAAAACGGATCATTTTTTGGGTTACGGGCGGTGCGGTGGCCCTAGTCTCCGGATGCCTGGTTGCGGCCGGTGGCATAGTCGATCTGCACATGCGGCTGCAGGTTGTAGCAATATACGTGGAAACAGAGGGTCTTGCCGTGGTCCTCGACCGATTGCGCCTCAAGGCGCACGCCGCGGCAGACAAGCTCCTCTTCGTTATACATGGGCGTGACGCGGTAGAGCACGTGGTTGCCCGTATCGCGAATATAGTTGAGAATCTGCTCTTCAAACGGCAGCATACCCGTCTCGTTGAGATAACGCGTGCCGGTGAGGAGATTCTTGCGGTTGGCGTTTTCGCCGCAGAGCGACCAGGCGATGAGATGGCAGCGGTTGTAGAGGCTCTGGCCCGGAATAAAGTCGTAGCGTTGCTGGCGCCATCCAGCGGGATGGATACGCGAGATATCGCCGCGCTTGCCTTGACCGAGCGATTCGGGGCCCACGCAGGCGAGCGCTTTGCGAGTGCGGTCCAGGCTGTCGAGCTTGGAGAACTTCTTAAAGCAGCCCTCTTTGGTGGCTCGCTCGTATTCATCGAGTGTGAATGACGGCGTGCCCAGCGCATGCGTGCTGTCGGCACGAAGGGCAACGTAGGGGTTGCCGGCGTAGTCGGGAATGCTGCTGAGATAAACACCGCGGGCGCGGTTGAGGTCGGGGTTTTCGACCTCGTCGATGGGGGTGGCGGCGGAATCGGAGCCATCGCCAGAGTCCTGGCCGTTTTGAGGATCCGGGGAGCTCGCCGTTCCCGATTCGAGCCGAGCGACCAGGCCTGCCTCGTCGTCGGTGCGGCTAGGACTCTCGTTTTGTTTTTCGGCCAGAGCCGCCGCCTGTTCATCGCTTTGTGGCGACAGCAGCTTGGGTGCCCCGTCGAGCGATCCCGTAAACAGTGCAAACCCCAGCACCACGGCGGTGCCGATGGAAAGTGCTTGCTTGTAGGCGGACTTGCGCGACATTGAGGCTCCTGGATGGATGGTTGGGAATCTACCAGTCTAGCAGGAGCCGGCAGGGGCCGTTCTGTCGAACAAATACTCAAGATTTGGGATAGACGCTACTGATTCATTTGCCTCATATGGAGCTGCGGTGGTTGTGAATGTGGGGCTATTCGGCGTTTCCCCAGATAAAATCTGCCAGAACAAACCCGTCCCTTATTGGCAGGTCAGTTAACGCAGTCCAGGTTGAGCATATGCGAGCGAGCGGGCTCCGGGTGCGGCAAGGTGACGTGAAACAAGCGGGCGCTGACCTTTTGGTCGCGCCCGTGCAGTTGAACGTCAGATTGCCGTGCCCGGGGCCTGCGCAGCGCCGAGCGGTTACGCCGTTTGTAAAACGGCGTAACTTAAAGGTTCATGTTGCCGTGGATGTAGGGGGTGACCTCAGGGGAGATATGGTCGCAGCCCAGTTCGCGCAGCGCGGACTCGATAACGGCGGGCAGCGGGGTTTTGCCCTTGGCATCGACGGCGTTGCCACCGAGGGCAGCAATCTTGGCGACATCTGCGGGTGCGGCCTCGATATGCATGCAGCCGCCGATCAAGCGCGCGCGTACCTGTGCCAGATCAAGATCGTGCAGGTAATCCTCGCAGGCGCGGATTAAATCGACCTTCTCGCGCGTAAGCTTCTCGCCCGTGGGAACGCGCGTGGCAAGACAGGCTCCCGCCGGCAGATTCCAAACGGGGTAGCCCCATGCACGCAGCAGCTCGCGCTCTTCGTCCTTGGTAAAGCCGACCTCCATGAGAGGGGAGCGTACGCTGAGCTCTTCTGCCGCACGCATGCCGGGGCGGTAGTCACCGCGATCGCTTGCATTGCTGCCATCGATGACGG
>USMH01000164.1 GCA_900555745.1 uncultured Collinsella sp. | reverse complement strand
CGCTCGCCATGTGGCTCATGAGTTTTGGCATCGCGCCGCTCTCCGCCATCGCGCGTGGCCTGGCGCCGGTCATCATCACCGTCGCGGTCGCCTTCGTATCCATCGTGATCGGCGAGCTCGTCCCCAAGCGCATCGGCCTGGCCAATGCCGAGGGCGTGTCCAAGCAAGTCGTGGGGCCGTTGTCGTTTTTCCAAAAGATTGCCCGTCCGCTCGTGTGGCTGACCGGCGCTTGTTCCGATGGCCTGGCCCGCATTCTGCGCATCAAGAGCGCCGACGACCGCCAAAACGTCTCGGAGGAAGAGATCAAGTACATGGTCTCGGAGCAGGACGACCTGCTCGACGAGGAAAAGCGCATGATCCACGAGATCTTCGACCTAGGCGACACCGTTGCCCGCGAGGTCATGGTGCCGCGCGTGGACACCACCATGTGCGAGGACGACGAGACGGTCGCCGACGTGCTGTCCACCATGCGCCAGACCGGCTTCAGCCGCATCCCCGTCTATCACGAGGATCCCGACAACGTCGCCGGCATCGCGCACATCAAGGACCTGATCCAACCCGCGCTCGACGGCAAGGGTGACCAGCCCATCGCCGGTTTTTTGCGCGACGCCACCTTTGTGCCCGACACCAAGGATATCCTGCCGCTGCTGTCCGAGATGCAGACCTCGCACGACCAGATCGTGGTGGTTGTGGACGAGTACGGCGGCACGGCCGGCATCATCACCATCGAGGACATCGTCGAGGAGATCGTCGGCGAGATCGAGGACGAGTTCGACCCCGACAACAAGTATCTCACGCGCCTTTCGCGCCGCGAGTGGCTCGTTGATGGGCGTTTTTCGTGCGATGACGCGATTGAGCTTGGTTGGCCGCTTGAGGAAAGCGATGATTATGAGACCATCGCCGGCTGGATTTTGGAGCTTTGCGACTCGGTGCCCGACATCGGAGAGGTGTTTGAGGTTGCGGGGTACAAGTTTAAAGTGCAGTCGATGCGTGGCCAGCGCATCTCGCTCATTCGCGTGATTGCTCCGGCCGAAACCGATAAAAAGGATTCCGAGTCTTCGGTAGACGAGCCGACGACGTCGGGTGCGGGTTCCGCGAATCCGCACGACGGCGACGAGTAGGACAAGGAAGAGTAGGGGAGAGTTATGGCAGGCCTGTTCAACATCCTTAAGGTCACCGTCAGCGAGGACAAGATCTGCGCGCACGTGCTGGTGAACCCCGGCATGCCGCTCATGACCTCGGAGGATATCGAGGCTACGGCGCGCGTGTATTACCTGGTGCCGGCGATTGCCAAGCACCTGTGCCTGGGTGATTCCGGTCGCGAGTTCCAGGACTGCATGGGCCAGACCGAGCTTTGCCATCTGCTTGAGCATGTGACGGTCGAGCTCATGAACGAGACCGGTCTTGCCGGCAGCATCTCGTGCGGCCGCACGCGCGTAAGCGAGCACGACGAGCGCGTCTTTGAGGTTGAGCTTTCGTGCCCCGACGACGCGCTGGCCATCGGTGCGCTGTCTTCGGCCACCTTTATGATGGACTGGGCCTATCTGCACGCCGACCAGCCTGCCCCCGACGTGGAGGGCACGGTCGCGGGCCTGCGCAACCTGGTGCTGGGCATGCGCGCCGAGGCCGAGGGCAAGGATCCTCACGAGGCCGTCGCCGCTGCGAACGGCGAAGATGCTGCCGAGGACGAGGGCGCTGACGAGGGCGATGTGCCGGTCGACGCCGAGCCCGTTGCCGATGCGACCGCCGAGCCCGTTCCCACCGAGCCCCAGGGCGTCCCCAACTTTGACGACGAGCCCCAGGTGGCGATTGATACCGAGGGCGCGGTTGCCGAGAACCACGAGGCCTCCGCTGCCGTCTTTGGCGGTGCGGCGACGGTTCCGGCAGGACCTGCGCATGAGGGCGGTCTGCCGCTCGTGGACGGCGCCGGCGAGGACCCGGGTGCCACGGTGGCCATGCCGGCTATGCCCCAGGAGTAGGCCTAGGCGTTTATCACCATCACATACCTGCGCCTTTGCCGTACGCAGATGAGCGGAGCGGCAAGTGATGCGCTGCGGGTATAATGGACAGCATTCAAACGGTGGGCACCGACGTGCCCGCAGGAGAGGAATGATCATGGGTAAGACTTTCAGCTTTGTCTCCGGCGCACTTTTTGGTGCCGCTGCCGGCGCTATTGTCGGCGTTGCTCTGGCCCCGCGCTCGGGCGCCGAGACCCGCGCCATGGCTGCCGATATCGCCAACGACGCCTGGGACAATATGCGCGACACCTACGAGCACAGCGCCGAGGAGGCCCGTGCTGCGGTGAATGACTTTGGCCCGATGGTCGACGCCAAGACCGATGACCTGCGCGCCAAGGTCGACCTGGCCCGCGAGCGCATGGACCAGCTGCGCGAGCAGCTCAACGACGCCATTTCGGGCGGCAACGTGACGCCTGCCGCCGACGTCGTGGTCGAGAACGCCGTCGAGGCTGATACCGAGGCTGCGGAGCCCTCGACCGAGGCATAATGCGCGCCGGGGATTTTGTCGGCGCCAAGATCTATCGCAAGCCTACCGAGGACAAGCGCACCAAAAAGGACGGCACGCCGCGCAGCCCTAAAAAGCTCGGAAAGATTCACTTTCCGGTCTTTACCCCGGGCGGTACGCGCGTGGTCGGCTTTATGGTCCGCCAGTCCGATATCGCGGGCATGATCGAGCGTCCCGACCGATTCGTAGCGCTCGACGCCATTGGTGTCTACGAGGGCGCCATTGCGGTCGATGACGTCAAGGACACGTACGATGCCGCCGCCGCCAAGCGCCTCGACATCAACCTGGACGATTGCATCATCTGGGTCGGTATGGACGTGCGCACGGAATCGGGCGACGTCGTGGGCTATTGCTCGGATGTGGAGTTCAAGCCGCGTTCGGGCATCGTGCAGGCATTCTATGTGACCGCCGGTGCTGCTTCGAGTGTTTTGGTCGGTGACACGCAGGTGCCGCCGACGATGCTGCGCGGTTATGCGGACGGCGCAATGATCGTTTCGGACGAGGTCAAGTCGCTCGGGTATTCGGGCGGTGCGGCTGCCAAGGCCGCCGAGGCCAGCGTCGTGGTGGGCGACAAGGTCAAAAAGGGCGCCAAGGTGCTCGACGACAAGGGATCGGTTGCCGTGGACAAGGGCAGTCGCGCACTGGGCAAGCAGCTCGGCAAGACGCGCGGCATGTTCAAGGCCTTTAAGGACGAATACCAAAAGGCGAGCGGAGGCTCGTCAAAAGCTACAAAATAGCGACGTACCAAATGATGGGAGGCAAGCCGGAGACCTGTTGCTCCGGCTT
>USMH01000163.1 GCA_900555745.1 uncultured Collinsella sp. | reverse complement strand
AGTACCTGTGGGAGCGCATGAAGGAGTCCGGCTACCTGTATAAGGGCAGCTACGATGGCTGGTACTGTGTGCCCGACGAGACCTACTTCACCGATACGCAGGTCCAGAAGGGCGACGAGGAGTACGGCAGCGTCGGCCAGCACCTGTGCCCCGACTGCCACCGTCCGCTCGAGCGCGTGCAGGAGGAGTCCTACTTCTTTAAGCTTTCCGCTTTCCAGGACAAGCTGCTCAAGCTCTATGACGAGCACCCCGACTTTGTCGAGCCCGCGTTCCGTATGAACGAGGTGCGCAGCTTTGTCGAGGGCGGCCTCAACGACCTCTCCGTGAGCCGCACGAGCTTTGACTGGGGCATTCAGGTCCCGTTTGATGAGGGCCACGTGACGTACGTGTGGTTCGATGCGCTGCTCAACTACATGACGGCCGTCGGCTACGGTGTCGACACCGACGAGGCACGTGCCGAGCTGGCCTATCGCTGGCCCGCGCAGTTCCACATCGTGGGTAAGGACATCATCCGCTTCCACTGCGTCATTTGGCCCGCCATGCTCATGGCCATTGGCGAGGCCCTGCCCGAGCACGTCTTTGCCCACGGCTTCCTGACCGTGCGCAATGCCGAGACTGGCAAGGCCGAGAAGATGTCCAAGAGCCGCGGTAACGCCATCGCTCCGCAGGACGTTATCGACATGCTGGGCGTCGAGGGCTATCGCTACTACTTTATGACCGACGTCGTCCCCGGTACCGACGGCGCCATCAGCTTCGATCGCATGGAGCAGGTCTACAACGCCGACCTGGCCAACAGCTGGGGCAACCTTATCTCGCGTTCGCTCAACATGAGCGGCAAGTACTTTGACGGTTGCGCGCCCGCCAAGCCCGCATCGTTCGATGCGTTCGACAACCCGCTGGCAAAGATCGCCGATGGTCTGGTCGAGCGCTACATGGCCAAGATGGACGTGCTCGATTACGGTGGAGCCAAGGACGAGGTCATGGAGCTCATCCACGCCGCCAACCACTACATCGAGGACTCCGAGCCTTGGGCACTTGCCAAGGACGAGGCCAAGGCTGACGAGCTGGCGTTTGTGATCTACAACCTGCTCGAGGCCATCCGCATTGCCGCTCACCTGCTGATGCCGCTCATGCCCCAGACTTCTGCCGAGGCTCTGCGCCGCCTGTCCTGCGAGGACGAGGCCGCGAGCGACGATCTCAAGGGCATTTGCGCTTGGGGCCTGCTTGCTGGTGGTCAGCCCGTCGAGAAGGGCGATCCGCTGTTCCCGCGTCTGGGCTAAGACGCCGCGCGCCATATCGGCAATTTGCTGTTTAGCTGTAAGGGCATGGCCGCCACGGTCCATGCCCTTTTGTTTCAAGACGCCGCCATCATGCTAAGGAGGCAACTATGACAACTTCGCCTTTGGCAAACCCCACGGCAACAAGGGAGCTGCTGGAGGAGTTTGGCCTTGCGACCAAGCATCGCCTGGGCCAAAACTTCCTGATCGACAACCATGTGATCGAGCGCATCTGCGAGCTTTCCGAGCTCACGGGCGATGAGCGCGTGCTCGAGGTTGGCCCGGGCGTTGGTACGCTCACGCTTGCGCTGCTGCAGGAGGCGGCGTGCGTCACGTCGATCGAGGCCGACCCCGAGCTCGAGCCGGTGCTCGACGCCCATGCCGCCGACTATGCCAACTTCCGCTTTATCATGGGCGACGCGCTCAAGGTGGGTCCGGAGCAGATTGAGCAGGCCGCCGGCGGTGAGCCGACGGTGTTTGTCGCGAACCTGCCCTATAACGTGGCGGCGACGATCATTTTGCAATTTTTCCAGACGATGCCGGCGTTCAAGCGTGCCGTCGTCATGGTGCAAAAGGAGGTTGCCGATCGCATTGCCGCAGTGCCGGGCAACAAGACCTATGGCGGCTATACGGCAAAGCTCGGCCTGTATGCGCAGGTGACGGGTCGCTTTGAGGTGCCGCCGCGCTGCTTTATGCCGGCGCCGCACGTGGACTCGGCCGTCGTGCGTATCGACCGTGTTGACGGCGTGGCGCCCGAGGGGCTCGATCGCGAGTTCGTGGCCCGTGTGATCGACGCCGCATTTGCCCAGCGTCGCAAGACCATCCGCAATTCCATGAGCGCCAACGGCTTTGCCAAGGACGTGCTCGATGCTGCCTTTGAGGCTTGCGGTATCGCACCCACCACGCGCGCCGAGACGCTTGATGTTGCCGACTTTGTCCGTCTGGCCCAGGAGCTAATCCATGATGTCTAATGCCGCACGCGTGACGTTTACCAAGAAAAAGAAGACGGTTGCTTGTCCCGTGCCCTTGGCACCGCTTGCCGACACGCATGCGCATCTGCTTTCGTTCTGGGGCAAGGATGTGCCTGAGACGCTCGTGCGTGCCAAGGCGGCGGGCGTCGACCTGTTGGTGACGATGTTCGACCCCATCGCTGACAAACGCAGCGTGACGGACTATAGCGACTGGCTCGTGCGCGAAATTCTGCCGATGCAGGATATCCCGCAGATCAAGTATCTTGCCGGCGTGCATCCATATGGCGCGCCGGACTATACCGACGACGTTCACGCACAGGTCGTTGCCGCACTCGATGATCCCTTATGTGCCGGTATTGGCGAAATCGGCCTGGACTACCACATGGACTATGACGACGATATCGCGCCGGCACCCCATAACGTGCAGATCGACTGCATGGCGCGCCAGCTCGAGCTTGCCGTGTGCCGTAACGTGCCGGTGGAGCTACATCTGCGTCACGAGGACACGGACCAGGAGCGCACCTCGCACGTGGACGCCTACAACGTGCTTCGTGAGGTGGGCGTGCCCCAGGCCGGTTGTGTGCTGCACTGCTTTGGCGAGGACCGCGCCACGATGGAGCGCTTTGTGGAGCTGGGCTGCTATATCGCCTATGGCGGTGCGGCCACCTTTAAGCGCAACGACGACGTGCGCGAGGCATTTGCGGCAACCCCACTCGATCGAATTTTGTTCGAGACGGATTGCCCGTATATGGCTCCGGAGCCCATCCGCGGTCTTGAATGCGAGCCCGCAATGATCTCCATTACGGCAAACACGCTGGTCAACGACCGTGTCGATCGTACCGGCGAGGATGCTGAGGCAATCGCGCGAGCAGCTTGGGAAAATGCCTGCAAACTTTTTCAAAAATAGTTCTTGCGTTCGCGATGGCGCTCCGTTATTCTAATTCCTGCACGCGGGCGTGGCGGAATTGGCAGACGCGTACGGTTCAGGTCCGTATGGGGGCAACCCCATGAAGGTTCAAGTCCTTTCGCCCGCACCATTGATTGAAAGAGCTCCCAGCAATGGGAGCTTTTTTG
>USMH01000162.1 GCA_900555745.1 uncultured Collinsella sp. | reverse complement strand
CCTGGGGCGGCAACTCCGTCTCCGAGAACGTTGGGGTGAAGCACTTGATCAACGTTAAGACTGTGGCCGAGCGCCGTGAGAACATGCTGTGGTTCCGCGCTCCCGAGAAGGTCTACTTCAAGAAGGGTTCCACGCCCGTCGCCCTCGACGAGCTGGGCAACGTCATGGGCAAGAAGCGTGCCTTCATCGTCACCGACCAGTTCCTCTTCAAGAATGGCAACACCCGCGCCATCGAGGCCAAGCTCGACGAGATGGGCATCGCCCACGACTGCTTCTACGACGTCGAGCCCGATCCGTCGCTGCAGTGCGCACGTCGCGGCGCCAAGCAGATGGCTCTCTTTGAGCCGGACGTCATCATCGCCGTCGGCGGTGGCTCCGCTATGGACGCCGGCAAGATCATGTGGATGATGTACGAGCACCCCGAGTGCAAGTTTGAGGACATGGCCATGGACTTCATGGACATCCGCAAGCGTATCTTCACCTTCCCCGAGATGGGCAAGAAGGCCTACTTCGTCGCCGTCCCGACCTCCTCGGGTACCGGCTCCGAGTGCACGCCGTTCGCCATCATCACCGACAAGGAGACCGGCATCAAGTGGCCGCTCGCCGACTACGCGCTGCTCCCCAACATGGCTATCGTCGACGCCGACAACTGCATGACCGCCCCGCGCGGCCTGACCGCTGCCTCCGGCATCGACGTCATGACCCACGCCATCGAGTCCTACGTCTCCATCATGGCTTCCGACTACACCAAGGGCCTCTCCGAGCGCGCTGCCAAGCTCGTCTTCGAGAACCTGCCCTCCAGCTTCACGAACGGCGCCAAGGACCCGCACGCCCGCGAGGAGATGCACAACGCCTCCTGCATGGCCGGTATGGCCTTCGCCAACGCCTTCCTGGGCCTCAACCACTCCATGGCCCACAAGCTCGGCGCTTTCCATCACCTGCCCCACGGCCTCGCAAACGCTGTCATCCTGACCCGCGTCATGCGCTACAACGCCGCCGAGGCTCCCGTCAAGATGGGTACCTTCTCCCAGTATCCTTACCCCAACGCGCTGCACAACTACGCCGAGATGGCCAAGTACTGCGGCATCGAGGGCAAGGACGACAAGGAGGTCTTCGAGAACTTCATCACGAAGCTCGAGGAGCTCAAGGACTTCATCGGTGTCAAGCACACCATCGCTGAGTACGGCGTTGAGGAGAAGTACTTCCTCGACACCCTCGACGAGATGACCGAGCAGGCATTCAACGACCAGTGCACCGGCGCCAACCCGCGCTACCCGCTCATGAGCGAGATCAAGGAGCTCTACCTGGACGCCTACTACGGCCGCGAGCCCCAGGATTACGCCGTCTGCTAGTTTTAGCACGGTTTTTAACGGCGGGGGTGCACGGGTGTTTCACACACCCCCGCCGTCGCTTCTATCGCATCGTTGAAAGGATGCAACCATGCTGCTACCCGATTCCAAGACCGAGCTCGTCCGCCGTGGCAACAAGGTCGTTTACGACCTGGGCGACAAGATCGTCAAGGTCTTTAACGAGACCAAGCCCGTCTCCGACGTGTTCAACGAGGCTTTGAATCTTGCCCGCATCAATGAGTGCGGCATCCGCAGCCCCAAGGCTCTCGAGGTTTCCCAGCTCGAGAACGCCAACGGCTGGGCGCTCGTGACCGAGAAGGTTCCGGGCACTACCCTTGCCGAGAAGATGACTGCCGAGCCCCAGCGCTTTGGTGAGTACCTCGAGATGTTCGTCGACCTCCAGATCGAGATCCACGGCTACACCTCCCCGCTGCTCAACCGTCAGCGCGACAAGTACGCCCGCATGATCGACAGCCTTGATCAGCTCAATGCCACCACGCGCTACAACCTTCAGGAGCGTCTGGACGGCATGACCAAGGAGTTCAAGGTCTGCCACGGCGACTTCAACCCCTCCAACGTCATCGTCGGCGACGACGGCCAGCTCTATGTGTGCGACTGGGCACACGCTACCCAGGGCTCCCCTGCTGCCGACGTTGCCACCACCTACCTGCTCTTTGCCCTCAACAGCAAGGACCAGGCCGAGGCCTACCTGGAGCTCTACTGCGACCGCGCCGACATGCCCATGCAGGTCGTGCGTCAGTGGACGAGCATCGTCGCCGCTTCCGAGCTCGCTCGTAAGCGCAACGTGAACGATGAGTTCCTGAAGAACTGGATCGACGTCGTCGATTATCAGTAATATCTGAGCGATTTATTTCGCATCGGAGGCACAAGGAAAACCCCGTAGCTCGCATGGGCTGTGGGGTTTTCCTTTTAGCGATTGAGCACGACGGCAAGATAAAAGGACGGCCTCGCATCTCCCCAATCTGGAGAAATGCGAGGCCGTCCCGCATATCGAACTACAAACGAAATCGTAGATTAACGGCGTGCTGCCTTCACAAGCTCGGCGACCTTGGCGACGACCTCATCGATCGCCACATCCTCGCGCTCGCCCGTGGCACGGTCCTTGAGCTCGACGGTGCCGTTCTTAAGACCACGCTTGCCGAGCACTACCTGATACGGGAAGCCCATAAGGTCGTTGTCGGCAAACTTAAAGCCAGGACGCTCATCGCGATCGTCGACGACGACCTCGATACCCTCGGCGCACAGACCATCAACAATCTGCTCGCAGACGCTAGCGCACTCCTCCTTCTTGGGATCGAGCGGAATCACCGCGACCTCGTACGGAGCAACGGAGACCGGCCAGACAATACCGTGCTCGTCGTTGTGCTGCTCCACGACAGCAGCGAGCGAGCGAGACACGCCCACGCCGTAGCAACCCATGATAAGCGGCTTCTCCTTACCATCCACGTCCATAAAGGTGGCACCCATGGCCTCGGAATACTTGGTACCGAGCTGGAACACCTGAGAAACCTCGATGCCGCGAGCAGCAGAGAGCGGCTTGCCGCAGTGCGGGCAGGGATCGCCGGCAACGACGGTGACCAGATCGGCCCACTCGTCGACGGTAAAGTCGCGCTCGGGGCAGGCACCGGTAAAGTGATAATCGACCTCGTTGGCACCGCAGGCCCATTGCTTGGACTCGCGCAGACTCTCGTCGCACACTAGACGGATACCCTCGGGTAGGTTAACCGGTCCGATAAAGCCCTTGTGCAGACCGTAGGTCAGGAGTTCCTCGTCGGTCATCATGCGATAGCCCTTGCCAAAGACGTGCTCGGCCTTGCAGTCGTTGAGCTCATGGTCGCCCGGAACGATGGCCACAACCGGCTTGCCCTCGGCGTCGATGAGAGCCAGGGACTTGCGTGTACCGTTCTCGGGGAAGCCGAAGAACTTGGCAACAGCCTCGATGGTGCCCATGCCCGGAGTCTCGACCTTGGTGAG
>USMH01000161.1 GCA_900555745.1 uncultured Collinsella sp. | reverse complement strand
CTGGGTGGCTCGAGCACCGGCGCGCTAAGCCAGGTTTCCCGTGATTTGGCAACCTCCGAGGGCTCTACGCTCTATCTGGGCCTTACTGCCAAGGCGACGTCGACGGTTGCGCGCGCGAGCATGGCAATCGCCGACGTGTTCGATGGCGTTCGCGAGCTCGGCCGCCGTGCCCGTGGGGGTTATGACAATGCCAATCTATGGATTGGCCCCGAACTGCGCGAATCTGACGACTGGCATGATTTCTTACAGTCGGCCTACGTTGCCATCGACGCGTTGGAACAGGCTGACAAGAGCGTCGACGCGCTGGTGCAAGCCGTCGCCGCCGACAAGCCCGAGGTTGTTGTCGACCTGGGTGATATTTCGCGCCGCCTGCACGAGCTGGCCGAGAACCTCAAACTCATCATCGACGGCACCGATGAACACTACGTGTATTCGCTGCAGGTCAATCGCAGGTTGCGTGCCGGCGGAGAGTCAATGACCGCAGAGCGCATCGACATTGGCGAGGCCTTGGCAACCGAGTGGCTGCCCGAGGTTCACACGGCTATCTTTGCCTCGGCGACCATGACGGTGTCCAAAAGCTTTGAACACTTTAACCACGCGGTCGGCCTCGATCGCATCGGTGCTTCAACATCCTCATCGCTGCACTTGGACTCGAGCTACGACTTTGATTCGAACATGGCTGTAGTCGTTGCCGGCGATATACCCGATCCGCGCGATCGTGAGAGCTATCTTACGGCGCTCGAGCGCGTGCTGGTCGACGCCCATCTTGCCATGGGCGGATCGGTGCTCACGCTGTTCACCAATCGGCGCGACATGGAAGACCTGTACACCCGCGTTGAGCCCAAGATGGCCCGTGCGGGTCTGGAACTCAACTGCCAGCAGCGCAACTCATCTCCTCGTCGCCTGCGCGACCGGTTTATCAACGAGCCGACCTCGTCGCTTTTTGCGCTTAAGGCCTTCTGGGAGGGATTCGACGCCAGCGGCGAGACGCTGCGCTGCGTCATCATTCCCAAGCTGCCGTTCTCGAGCCCCACGGACCCGCTCTCATGCGAGCGCAACTTGCGCGAAGACCGCGCTTGGGCGCGCTATTCGCTGCCCGAGGCGGTGCTCGAGGTCAAGCAGGCGGCCGGCCGCCTTATCCGCTCGTCGACCGATTGCGGCGTGCTGATTCTGGCCGACCCGCGCCTGGTGACGAAGGGCTACGGAAAGAAGTTCTTAACGTCGCTGCCCACGAGCTCCTACCAGCGCATCGAATCGGCGCAGATCGGGCACTATCTGCAACTGTGGCGCGCACGCCACGAGCGGCGGCGCTAAAGCGGACAGACGAGGGTTTTTGCCATATCGCACAGACGCTTTGACAGGGCGGGGTCATCCAAGATGCGGATGGCTCCGCCCGCTGCGATTATCTGGCTCAGTAGCCAACGCTCGGAGCCGTAATGCACGGTTACCGTTGCCGTGTCTGTCCCGCTGCGCTCGATTAGGGTGATGCCGGCCCAGTCCAGATGCTCCGCCATATCGAATGGCATCAAAAGCTTTGCGCTATGCTGCGTCCGGGCAAGGGAATCGTGGAGGGATGCGACGTCCGGTGCGTGAGGCACGACGGAGTCTTCCGTCAAGGCGAGTCCCTCGATTTTATCCATGCGATAGGTGCGCTGCTCATCGACTGTGATGTCCCAGGCAATCAGGTATGTTTGGTCGCCGTTTGCCGTAATGCGCAAGGGGTCGACCAGACGCTCGCGTGGCCGTGCATCGTCCATCGAGCGATACGAGATGCGACAGCGAACGCCGTCCTGAATGGCGCAGCTCAGCTGCTGCCAGTGCGACCCGTGGTTGACGGTGTCAAAGACGCGTTGGTTATAGCCGAGCTCTTCGGGCAGAAGGGCATGTCGAATCCGAGCTGCCGTCTGCGGCTCGATCTCCAACGATTCAAGTTCGTGGTTGAGCACGGCGCCCTCGGCTGCACTCAAGCGCAACGGTAGCACACGCCCGGCGTCACCAGTGAGGACCACACGCTCGCCGTGGCATTCGCAGATGATGCGCGCACCAGATTCTCGGTCCGCGAGCGTCGAGACGATCTCGAGAATCTCGTCGAGCGACACCCCTGTGATGTCAAAGCGGCTGCAAATCTCGGCTCGTGTCATGCCGCTCTCGCCGGCGGCGTAGAGGGCCTCCATGATGTCGATGGCGCGCGAGAGTCTCTGCTCGCTGGTGAGTTTACGCACGGGCATGCTCGTGCACCGTCCTTTCAATGAGGCGGTTCCACGCCTGCTTGAGCGATTTGGGGGCCACGGGCCTCATGCCGTCCACGGCGTGGGCCATGCAAAATGAGGCGGCGGCTTCAAGGTCACGCACGTCAACGGTCCAGGTCCATCCCGCATCGGTGTGTGCGAGCTCACCTCGCCCGCGCGTGAGGCCGTTGATCATATCGATCTGCGTCTGAGGGGCGAACGAGAACGTGGCTGCAACGGGCGGTCGGTCGGCAAAATCGAATTCAAAGAACAGATAGTCGTTGAGATTGAAGTCCGCAGGGATGGCGTAGGCCTTCGAAGGACGCCAAGCGCGAACGATACGGTCGCAGCGGAATGTCCTGATGCCGTCGGTGACATTGTCGAGGCCGCAGAAGTACGCCACGCCCTCGCGTTCGAACATGCCGTAGACGCAGACGGTACGTTCTTTCTGCTCGCCGCGTCCGTTCTGATATAAAAATCGCAGCGCGCATCGCTCGGCAAAGGCGCTCCATACCGCATCGACGGTGGGAGAGCGGCGGATTGGTGCTTCGTCCACCGTCGTCCTACCGGTGAGATAGGCAATCTTGGAGCGAATATCGGCAAGCGGTGCGGCAAAAGTGGATGAGCCGGCCGCTAGTGTCTGGTCGATGGCGTTGAGCAGGATATCGGCGTCGTCTGCGGTGATGAGGCCGCCTGCTGCAAAGGTGTGCTCGCGGTCGATTGTCCACGAGCTTTCCTCGGTCTCCTGCGCACCGGCGGGGCGAACCTCCTTGATTAAGATGCCACGCTCGAGCAGTTTGTCACGATCGCGCCGAAACTTGCGCTTATCCGAGTCGATGTTGCCGGAGCCATATCCCAGGTCGGAATCCAAGACGATCTGCTCGGTCGTCAGCGGTTCGGGGGAGCTGTTGAGCACAAAGAAAAGATTGAGGATGCGCTGAGCCGTTTTATCGAAACTGGGCTCCGAATTCCCCTTTTTAATTGTCGCGGTCGTGTCGCTTGCCGTCATAGAGTCCTCGCATGAGAAGGTGGTTTGCTGCCATGATTTTAGTCCGATATGGAGATTAGGCTATATCCTTGTCCGCTCGGGGCGTTAAGATGGCCCGAATTCGGTCGTTTGCGCTCGCTCGGGGTATAC